>NZ_NUYF01000005.1:447850-642360 GCF_002566505.1 Bacillus sp. AFS077874 | reverse complement strand
CTAATGCAACTAAATGGCAGTTTAGTTGCATAAGACTTCTGTTGAAATGAGGTATATAATTAAATTGAAATCATAAAATTGCGAGGGATTTTGAATGCAGAGATTATTTCGAATTAATTCTAGAAATATACCATCTATTTACGATAAAAACACAATTTATGGACGCTCAGCTGTGTGTTCTGAATGTGACAGTTCGGAAACTACTATTGAAAGACTAGGAGCATATCTGCCAACTTTTAAACATACCTTTGGTTTAATAAATCCTCTTGGTGGCATTATCGCTTCAAAGGAAGCAACTCATTATTTAAGAGACAACGATTTGAATGGCTTTACTATTGAAGAGGCTCTTGTTACATTTGGTGAAAGAGAAAGTGAAAATGAGCAGTATTTTTGGATAAAACCCACTGAAAAAATTGAATTAGACACAGAAAAAGGTCCTGGTCCAGTTGTTGATTGCGATAAATGTGGCAGAAGAATGTGGAATGAAAATGAAGGTATCAACATTTTAAAAAGTTCATTTTCTTCGGATTTAATTCTAGTAAATCATACATGGATAACCCTATGTTCTGAAAGGTTCATGGAAGTCGCCAAGAAAGTACCTAACAAATGTTATTTAAGTTTTGAAGAGTGGAATTATGCAATTAAAGATTAATGAAAACCTTATACAACTAACGCATGCGATTCTTCAATAACGAAGGATCGTTTTTCTTATGCAGCTAAATGGCAGATTAGTTCAATAAGATACTGTATTATTAAATTCATAAGAGGTGGTGGAAATTATGGATATAAAAGAAAAATTAATGATATTACTTAAAGAAACTGTTTGTGATTTAGTAAAAAAAGAAACTATTAAAATTAAGTCCAAACTATCAGTAGACATTACAATTGAGGACATCAAAAGAGAACTAAATCACTGGGGCTCATTAACAATTCCACCTGATGTAGCGTATGAGAATATTAGTTATTATGAGTATAATGATGGGTCAGGATATGCATTGGAATTTGAACTTTGGATAAATAATCAAGAAAGTGACTTAACATTGTCTTGTGAAGCAATAATCGACCAATCAGATAATATTTTATCGTTTTCAATCTTAGATTTACATGCTTTATAATTTATCGTTGTACAACTAACGCATGCTTTAGTTGAAGTTCACGAGTTGCTAGCAGCTCGTTTTTTTATTCAACAAAATGGCAGTTTAGTTCAATAAGAAATAGTGTTAAGCTAGAATAAGATACTTTAAAAAAGGTGGATAAATATGGCTATTATTTTCCCTGCTGTTTGGCTAGGTATAACTCTACCTATCCTTTTATCTCTTGTTTTTGGATTACTCAAACCGATTGTTACGGCTGATAATACTGGAATAAGTATGATAATCATTGCTTTACTAATTGCATTATTGGACGGTTACATTGGAATTAAAATATTTAACAAAATTCAATTGAGGTTCGAAAAATTAAAAAGATAGTGGAAGAATATCTTATTCAACTAACGCAGTGCCTTAGTTGAACAAAATGAGTCACTGAGTGGCTCATTTTTTATTGAAGTAAATGGCAGTATAGTTCAATAAGCAATGGTACAATAAATATAAATAATTGTGCATTGGGGAATCTATTATATGGAAAAACACCTAACTAATGAAGTTTTGGATAAAGTATTTTTCGTTGATGGAAGTTTAAGGGATATTTATGTTTTAGATGTCACTTTGGAAGATTGGCAAAAATTAATAGATTGGTTACGTTTATCTGATTGGGTTATTGAGTTTTATATAGATGGACAAAAAAACACGAATAAAATAACAAATGTATCCAAAATATTTGAGGAAAAAAAGAAAAAAAGTGTTTTAATGGCTATTAATATTAAAAGTGTTTTGATAAATTGCCATTTCTTTGTAGAAGATGAAATAGAATTTGATATAAATCCTAATAAAATTAAAGGTCTAACTGAAGCTGGTTACGTATTTGAATTTATGATTAAGCTATCAAATATGCTTGAAAAAGAAATTATTCTTACTGAAGAAAACTCTCTTGAAAATCCTTTATTTACAGTAAAATCAGATGGAACATTGCTTTTGCATATTTAAGATAAGTTGTTGTTCAACTAACTAATGCTTTAGTTGAACATCACGAGTTGCTAACAGCTCTAGAAAGGAGTATTAATTTTGGATATTGAATTAAAAAACTTTTCCGAAAAGGCACTTAAACATATGTTTATTGGAAGTCAATTGGATGGAGTGAAATTTGGTGTTGGACCAGGTGCATTTCTAATTCGATTTATAAATTATTATAATTCTAATGATCAACCACGTGATTTATGGTTAAATATTGAGTCAAAGTGGAATGTTTTTACTTCAGGAAATAATGATTTTCCTAACTCGGAAGATGAAATGAGTGAGTTAACTGAAGAGGAAGAATACAATTTAGTCTTTAAATTACGGAGAGAAAAAGTTGTTGACATTAAATTAGGTGAAAATGTTCCGCACCTTTTTATCGTTTTTCAATCAGGAAAAACCTTGTTTGTAAACGGACATCACAACATGTATGAATGTTGGCAAGCAGGTAACGATGCCGAATATACTGGTGGAGATTGGCTGATAGTTGCTACTCCTGGAGACGATATTGCAGCTTGGGTACCTGATGAATTTTAAGAGGAATGGTGATTTCTTATTGAACTAACTGATGCGTTAGTTGAACAACAAATTAATTGTTGTTAAGTAAAAGAAGATATTTGTGGTGCAAAAAAGGATGGAAATTACAGAAGAATTTATTCTGTTTCCATTCTTTTTTTTTTGCTTTTTACCTAGCTTCATAGGAAGATGTTTCAAAAAAATGTTAAACATCTTCAGGAGCGAAAATATCTGTGTGCTGACGTATGGTACCCATACGTGCTCGTTGGGGCCAATCCTCTTTTCAACCCCATTTTGGCTATCGTTCAACTCTCATGATTACGGGAATAGATTGCAGACTTCCAAGTTATATCACGGTGAATTTGCCAATTTCAGTCTGCGAAACTTGACGTAATTTAATAAAAAGTAAATATTGTCAATTCGAGGGATGAATTGTAAAATAATTCTGAACATTAAAATTTTGTTAGAATAATGGGAGGGAAAGCAATGAAGAAACGCAGGAGTATTTTCTTAGCCACATCTATTTTATTAACGATGACGGTTCCAACCGTCATGGCAGAAAGGGGCGCTCACTCACAAGCAGCAGTAATCGAAACGTCCGATGCCAGAACAGTTGCGGATCAGTATCTAAAGGAACACGGTTACAAGTATAACCTAAAAGAAGACCTCTCCGATTTGAATGTTGTAACCGTAATTAATTCAGAAAAAGGTTCTTATGTCCGCTATCAGCAAACAATAGAAGGAGCACCAGTATTTTCTAATCAACTTACAGTTACTTTGAATCAATCAGGAAAAATTCTGCTTGTTGTTTCCGATTATGCACCGTACAAATCAGTTGAAAAAATAAAAAATAAAATATCTAAAGAGGATGCAGAATCAAATGCGCTTAAAAACATCGGTGCAAAAGACAAGGGAAATTGGGCAAAAAACTCTAAAGAATTTGGTTTTATAGTTGAAGATGGTGTAGCTATTCCGATCTATCGCGTTGTTGTACATACGGACGAGCCATTTGGTGCTTGGGAAACGTACATTCATGCTGAAAATGGAAAACTATTAAAGAAAAGAAACCTAAACCAGCGTGCGACTGGAACAGGACAAGTATTCATGCCCAATCCAGTGGCATCGCAAGGCTCTATTACAGGTCTCACTGATAAAAGAGATGCAGACTCCACTGCTCTGAACAATCAATTAAAAGCGGTCAGTCTATTAGGACTTGATGGATCTGGCTACTTAAAAGGTAGCTATGTAAACATATACTCGAAAGCAAAAACCTTTTCATCATCGAATACATTCAATTATACCCGATCAAATGATAGCTTCGAGGATGTGAATACATATTATCATATTGATACGTTACAACGTTATATCCAGTCAATGGGTTTTCAGAATATTAATAATCGTTCGATTAAAGCCAATGTAAATACTTATACTCAGGATAACTCTTTCTACTCTCCATCCACGAAAGAGTTGACGTTTGGATCTGGCGGAGTGGATGATGCTGAGGATGCAGGAATTGTAGCACATGAATATGGACACTCGATCCAAGATAACCAAGTGCCTGGCTTTGGCAATTCTGCCGAGGCAGGTGCAATGGGAGAGGGCTTCGGGGATTTTCTAGGTGCTACTTATGAAGATTCTCTGTCAAAAAATGGATATGGTAAAGGATGCATCGGTGAATGGGATGCTACTTCCTATTCTTCAAGCAACCCTCCTTGCCTACGTCGACTAGACAATAATAAAGTGTATCCTCGTGATTGGGCAGGGGAAGTTCATGCGGATGGTGAAATCTGGTCTCAAGGGGAGTATGAAATGGCGCAAGCGTTTGGACGGGATATTGCAACCAAAATCATTTTGCAGTCTCACTTCTCTTTGACTCCAAATGCAACATTCAGAGATGGAGCTAGAGCTATTAAACAAGCTGATGTACTGCTCTACGGCGGGTCGCACGGAGCTAAAATTGATTCAATCTGGGCAGCTCGAGGAATTTCAACCAATTAAATATTTCAGAGCTCTTCCTTCACGAAATAGGGAAGAGTTTTTTATTTTTAATTTTTGGGTATAAAGCTAGTTAAATAAAAATTCTTATCGGTAAAAAATGGAAACTCGTTACAACTCCTTTTTGTACAACTAATGCATGCGTGAGTTGTACAAAAATGGAGTTGAATGATTGTTGTTATTATAAAAGTGGGTTATAAGCCTAACACAAAGTGAGATAACGAGGATAAAATGAAATTATGACATTTAACTATATTTTGAAGGGATGTAATGTTGATTATCGTAAGCCAAACAATCTCAAAAAAGAAACTTTGTCTCAGGTTCAACCTTGGGTACAGTATGGCTTAAAGAAGCCCAAATCCTCATGCAATAATGGAAGTTGCAGCTATTTATTATCTGATGGGTAAAAGATATGATTCACGGACGGTACATCAAATAGTTGAATTATGGGGAGTTAGTAAATATTTCGTCAGAGATAGTGGAACTTATTGTTAGTATCATTGATTTAACGAAATGTTCACCACTGTGAATGGAGTATAATTCTTCTATAGTAGATATGATTGTTTATAGTAATTTTTAAGCTAGAATAATGGATAATATAAAATGGACCTGCTCAAGCTTCACTAAAACACCATAAAGTATTATGATTTCGAATCTTTAGGTGGTGAATTTGATGAGTGTATTCGATAACTTTTATCGTTCTCCAGGTCCAAGCTGCGGATGTGGTGGGTCAGGTATAGGCACATGGCAGAGCAGTGGATATGTTCAAGGATATCCAATATATGGCCAAAGTGGTTATTTACATGGAGGTTATTATAATCCCTATGGGAGAAGGTGGCAATTTATTCCAGGGGTAGGATGGGTTGTAATCTAATAAAAAATATAACTGATTTGGAGAGCTTATCTCCTGATCAGTTATATTTTTTTCATTAAATTCGGTACATCTTTTGTTTTATGGCTGGGAGCCAAATAAAACGATGGATTACTTTAGTTGGACACTAGTTATGGAGAGTAAGTAATAAGAAGAAATGGAAGACTACTAGATCAACTTGATGAATTTCAAAAATATTACTTATTTGTAGAACGAAATGAAAAACAACGAAAAAAACAATAAGCTTAAGATATAATAATTTTAAGAAGTATTCCTATGCTTAATTTTTAAAAACTTAAAAAAAAAATCAAAGGGAATAGGTATTCCCCTTGATTTTTTTATTAACTATTACACTGCTAAAACTTGAAATGCATGTCTTAATGCTTCCAATCCATCTTTATAAATCCCATTGAAAAGATTGATAACTTCTTCATCTGTTACATCCACAGGAGTAAAACTTCCAGACCACTCAACAATTGACTTATTACCATCGGGATGCTCTTGAACTCGTATTGTCGATTGATAGTTTGTATAGATTCGAAAAAATTAAAAAATCTTAATGTAAACCCTTTCAAAATTTTTATTTTTCAAAAGGCATTGACAACTTATATCAAATTCATTAAGATGAATAAAAATAAAACGAAAAAGGAGACATGAACATGTTTTTCGCACGCACGAATAATGGGCTACAACATCATCATCCACCCAGGGTTTGAATCTATGGACAAAAATTGACCGTAGATGCAAGCCCTCTTCGTGTTACGAAAAAGGTGCTTGTGTCGTGCCAGAAGGCCATACAGGCATTTAACCTGTATGGCCTTTTTGTTTTTTCTAGAAGGGGGAATGTTCAATTGGATGGGAAATTAAAGCAGTCATTAGTCAATTATCGATATAAAAGAAAAATGGAAGATTATGCACTAGAGCGAGGATATATTCCTTTTCATCCTCAGTTGTTTGAAGAGTATGATTCATTTTCGAGTCGAAATCCAAGATTAGCTAGAGAAGATTTAGTTGTTGTTTTAACACGCTTACAGCAAATTTTATTGTTAAGACCTGATTTAACCAGTGCATTGATGAAAGAAATTTATCCAATCGCGCTGAAGGAAGAGAAATGTAAAGTATTTTATCAATCAACAATCTATCGAAATAATGGGGTAGAGCTTGAGGAAATTAATCAATTTGGTATTGAAAATTTAGGTCGAATTTCTGAAGCATCTGAAATCGAAGTAGTTATTATGGCAATTGATTTATTAAGCAATGTTCCTTTTATTTTAGAAATCGGGCATACAGGATTTATTGAAGGATTATTTAAGGAATGTAATTTAACCGGGTCGCAAAAAAACAAATTGAAAAAGCTAATTTATTTAAAAAACATAGATGAATTAGAACGTTTTATTCAGTCAATTAATTTACCGTTTCAAGCTAGAAATGTTTTTGAACAGTTATTTAGTTTACAAGGTAAAGGAGAAAAGCTTCATGCATTACTTAGAAGTTTAGTTTTAAATAATGAAATGGAAAATGCAGTTGAAAAGGTAATCAAATTTCAAGAAATTAGTCCAAATATTCTTCTTGATTTATCAATCGTAAATGAATTTGATTATTATGACGGAATCGTTTTTAAAGGGTATTATGATCAGTTAAATAAAGAGGTTTTAAGTGGAGGACGCTATCTTTTGGTGTCTGAAGATTCGGAAAACAGTATTGATGCGATTGGATTTTCGATTGATACAAATGCTTGGATAACATGTCAAATGAGGGATGTAAAGTGAATTGGCTAACAGTTGCAGTTGCAAAAGGAAGACTTGAAGATGAAGTTATTAAAATATTAAGTCAGTCTGGTTATCGAAAAGTAATTGATTCTAAAACTAGAAAACTAATTTTTGAAGATGAATTAAATAAAATTAAATATTTAGTAGTGAAACCTGTGGATGTCGCTACATATGTTGAACGAGGAGTTTGCGATCTTGGTTTTGTAGGAAAAGACATTCTTCTAGAACAAGAGAAAGATGTATATGAGTTGATGGATTTAGAACTCGGAAAATGCATTTTTGCTGCAGCGGGGTTTCCAGGAACGTTAATTGATCGGGGTGATGAAACGTTAAGAGTTGCAACAAAATATCCAAATATTACTTCAAAGTATTTTCAGTTTAGGCAAAATATTGAACTTATTTATTTAAATGGTTCTGTTGAATTAGCACCAATTGTAGGCATGTCAGATATTATTGTTGATTTAGTAGAAACAGGAAGTACCTTAAAGGCAAATGGATTAGTCATCTTAGAAGAAATGATTCCAATCAGTGCTAGAGTGATTTCAAATCGTGTAAGTTATCGATTTAACTATTTCCGTATTACTGAATTTATAGAAAAAATTAAGAAGGGTAGGAACATATATGCTGGAAATTTTATCGATTAATCAAAAAAGCGAAAAACTTGAAAGTATCATAAGCCGAACGAATTTACCTACTGTTGAGATCACAAAAAGCGTAGAAAAGATTTTATTAAATGTGAAAGAAAATGGTGATGAAGCTGTACGTCAGTATTCTTTAATTTATGATGAGGTGAAACTAAAAAACTTTGAAGTAAGTGAAGATGAGTTTAATGAAGCCCTAGAACAAACTGATGAAAACTTAATAAATGCATTAATTGAAGCTAAGAAAAATATAGAGACATATCATGAAAAACAACTGCAAGATGGTTATAAAATAAATGAAAAAAATTCATATGTTCAACAATTAATTAATCCGATTGAAAGAGTTGGTGTGTATATCCCAGGTGGAAAAGCGGCATACCCATCAACAGTTTTAATGAATGTGATTCCTGCAAAAATAGCAGGAGTGAATGAAATTGTCATTGTAACGCCACCAAATAATGAAGGAAAAATTAAGCCTTCCATTTTAGTAGCTGCGAAATTAGCTGGTGTTACAAAAGTGTTGAAAATTGGTGGAGCGCAAGCAATTGGGGCACTGGCGTATGGAACTGAAACAATTGAAAAAGTAGATAAAATAGTTGGTCCTGGTAATATTTATGTGGCGCTCGCTAAGAAAAGTGTTTCAGGCATAGTAGGAATTGATATGGTTGCAGGTCCAACTGAGGTTGTCATATTAGCAGATGAAAAAGCCAATCCGAGATTTATTGCTGCTGACTTAATGGCACAGGCAGAGCATGATGAAATGGCATCTAGTATTGTGATTACGAATTCAGAAGAGTTTGCACAAAAAATACAGCAAGAAATACCAAACTTATTAGAAGAACAACCAAGAAGAGAAATTATTCAAAGCTCATTCGAAAATTATGGAGCCATTATCGTCGTTAAAACAATCGAGGAAGGTATTGAGCTTGTTAATAAATTAGCGCCTGAACATCTTGAACTAATGATAGAAAATTCAGAGTCGATCGTTCATAAAATTAAAAATGCTGGTGCTATTTTTTTAGGAGACTATACTCCAGAGCCTGTTGGCGATTACTTTGCGGGAACAAATCATACATTACCGACTAGCGGAACTGCAAGATTTACCTCGCCATTAAATGTAAATGATTTTCAAAAGAAAACATCCGTTGTTTATTACAATAAGGCTGCCTTAAGTGAAGCAAGAAAACATATTGAAATAATCGCAGAGGAAGAAGGCCTATTTGGTCACGGTAAAGCAATTAGTATTCGATTTGAGGAGGATTCAAAGTGAGAACTGCAATGATTACCAGACAAACAAATGAAACAAATATACGTTTGAAATTAAATTTAGATGGTGATGGAGAAAGTAACATTCAAACTGGAATTGGTTTTTTAGATCATATGTTAACGTTATTTTCATTCCATAGCGGAATAGACTTAGAAGTATTTTGTGAAGGTGATCTTGAAGTAGATGATCATCACACAACAGAAGATGTTGGTATCGCATTAGGTAAAGCCTTATTAATTGCCTTAGAAGAAAAAATTGGCATTAATCGTTACGGTTCATGCTACATTCCAATGGATGAAACGTTAGCAAGAGTAGTCGTCGATTTTAGTGGAAGACCGTATCTTGTTTATAATGATCGAACAGTAAGAGAACGAATAGGAATGATAGATACACAGAATTTTAAAGAATTTTTTAAATCATTAAGCTCAGAAGCCAGAATGAATTGTCATATGGAAGTTTTATATGGAGAAAATGATCATCACAAAATTGAAGCTTTATTTAAAGCATTTGGCAGAGCGGTTAAACAAGCAGTTGAAGTAACTTCGACTAAATTACCTTCCACGAAAGGAATGTTATAAGTGAATATTATTATTGATTATGGTGTTGGTAATTTAGATTCATTAAGAAGAGCATGTGAAGAAATTGATTTTCCTGTAGTCATTACGAATGAAATTGAAGTGATTGAGCAAGCTTCTTCTATTATTCTACCAGGTGTTGGGGCATATGAAGCAGCGATGAACGAATTAAATCGACTTGGTTTAGTAGATTGTATAAAGTCAAAGGCAAAAAACGGTACTCCGATTTTAGGAATTTGTCTAGGAATGCAATTACTATATGAATTTAGTGAAGAAAATTTTGGGGCAAGCGGGCTTGGCTTAATTAAAGGTCAAGTAAAACGTATACCTGACATTGTAAAAGTTCCACATATGGGCTGGAACAAGTTAAACTTTACTAAACAGGAATCATTATTAAAATATGTAAATGAAGGCGATTATGTCTATTTTGTACACTCATTTTATATTAGTTCAACAAATGAGGAGCTTTTAGCATATTCCGATTACGGGGTAAAGATTCCAGCAATTATTAAATCCAATAATATTTACGGAATGCAATTTCATCCTGAAAAAAGTGCAGAAACAGGTCTGAATTTATTAAAAGCATTTAAGGAGATGTGTTTATATGATTCTATATCCAGCAATTGATTTAAAAGACGGTAATTGCGTTCGCCTTGAGCAAGGAGATTTTAATAAGAAAGTAATTTATAAGAATTCACCACTTGAAGTTGCGTTAGATTTTGAAAAAGCAGGTGCAAAAGTTTTGCATATTGTTGATTTAGACGGAGCAAGAACTGGAGAACGGAAAAATGCTTCGATTATTAAAGAGATTGTTCAGAATACAAAACTAAACATTCAGTTAGGTGGAGGAATAAGATCACTTGATTCGATATCGTTCTGGTTAGAATTAGGTGTAGAAAAAGTAATTTTAGGTACAGCTGCAATTAATAATAGACAACTTTTAGAACAAGCAATTTTAAAATACGGTGATCGAATCATTGTAGGAGTAGATGCAAAAAACAGTTTTGTAGCCATAAATGGATGGGAAGAGTCGACAAATCAAGATAGCTTTGAATTTTGTAAACAACTAGAGTTAATAGGTGTGAAAACTGTCGTTTACACTGATATATCAAAGGACGGCATGTTAAGTGGACCTAATTTAGAAGCATATAAAAGATTAGCTAAAGAAACAAATTTAAATATTATCGCTTCAGGTGGAGTGAGCTCAATCAATGATCTGAAGTCACTTCGCAGATTAAATATTTATGGTGCGATTTCTGGTAAAGCATTATATGAAGGAAAATTTACAGTTGAGGAGGCACTTAAATGCTTGCAAGAAGAATTATACCGTGCTTAGACGTTCGTAATGGACGAGTCGTGAAAGGGAAACAGTTTTCAAGTATTCAAGATGTTGACTCACCTACAAAACTAGGAAAATATTATAGTGATAATGGTGCTGACGAGTTAGTATTTTATGATATTACAGCCTCAAATGAAGAAAGAGATATATCATTGAAATTTGTTTCAGAAGTAGCCAAGGAATTGCGTATTCCATTCAGTGTTGGAGGGGGAGTACGTTCGATTGATGATTTTACGAAACTATTAAGAAATGGAGCCGATAAAGTATCAATCAATTCTGCCGCAATTTTAAATCCGAATTTAATTAAGGAAGCATCCGAACGGTTTGGATCGCAATGTGTTGTGCTTTCAATTGATGCAAAGTTAAATAAAGATGGCAATTATAAAGTGTTTATAAATGGTGGCCGGAAAGAGACTGAATGGAATGCGATTGATTGGGCAAAGAAAGGTGTGGAGCTTGGAGCGGGTGAAATTGTCTTAAATAGTATTGATGAAGATGGTATGAAAAGAGGTTTTGATATCCGATTGCTGCAAAAAATTACAAATGCAGTTAATGTTCCTGTTATCGCATCTGGTGGTGCTGGAAAAGTAGAACACTTTTATGATGCGATTGAATATGCAAATGTCGATGGAGTTTTAGCTGCTTCAGTATTCCATTTTGGAGAAATCAAAATTAGTGAATTAAAAGACTATTTAAATGAAAAAAATATTCCAGTTCGACTATAGGAGGAGAAAACATGTTTTTTGATATCGAAAAAATTCGCTTTAATGAACAAGGGTTAGTACCAGCAATTGTACAAGATAGTAATACGAAAGAAGTATTAATGTTGGCATATATGAATAATGAATCAATTAAACTCACAATCGATACTGGATTTGCTACATTTTATAGTAGAAGTCGCCAATCAATTTGGAAAAAAGGAGAAACATCGGGGAATCTTCAATCTGTCAAATCGATCTCTTATGATTGTGATCAAGATTCAATATTACTACAGGTTGAACAAGTAGGAGTAGCATGCCACACAGGAAGCTACAGTTGTTTTTCCGAAAAATTAACTTTAATACAAGAAAAAAATATTGTTCAAAATGAATCAATAAGTTTTCTGCCAAATCTCTATGAAACGATACGAGATCGAAAAGAGAACCCGATTGAAGGATCTTATACTACTTATTTATTTAATCAAGGTATTGATAAGATCTTGAAAAAAGTAGGTGAAGAGACAAGTGAAGTAATTATTGGAGCTAAAAATGAAGGAACAGAAGAATTAATATATGAGATTAGTGATCTAGTTTATCACACAATTGTTTTAATGGTTGAAAAAGGAATAAAGCTTGAAGAGATAAATAATTGCTTAATAAATAGGAAGGAGAAAGTAAAATCTTGAAAATTGATGGGCACACACATACACAATATTGTCCGCACGGAAGTGGTGATGACGTACAATTAATGATTGAAAAAGCGATTGAACTTGGTTTCGATGAATACCATATCACTGAACATACACCAGTACCATCAACATTTCAAAACTGCTTAAAGCCAGATGAAGCAGTTGCTTCGCTTGCGATGTCTGAAAATGAAGTAGACGAATATATTAATGAAATGTATAAAGTAAGAGACAAGTATAAGGATCGAATTAATATAAAAATTGGATTTGAATACGATTATTTACCGAGTGAATCAGTATGGTTTAAAGATTTTTTAAAAGAATACGGTAAATATTGTGACACAGGACTTTTGTCAGTTCATTACCTGGAAGGAAAAAATGGATGGCATTGTATAGATTATAAAGCTGAAGATACTCTTTCTGGTTTAGTAAATTACTATGGCAGTGCAGAAGCATTTCAACTTGCTTATTACGATCTAGTAAAACAGTCAATCATTGATGATTTAGGTCCATTTAAACCAAAAAGAATCGGCCATATGACATTATGCAATAAATTTAAACAATTTTTGAAATGTGATGATACAGAAAAGATCCTAAATAAACAAGTTGAACTATTAAAGTTAGTAAAAGAAAAAAATTATATTTTAGACTATAATACTGCAGGATTATTTAAAGAGTATTGTGGTGAAACATATCCACCAAACCATGTCGTTGAAATTGCGAATTCATTAAATATAGAGTTAATGTATGGTTCAGATTCCCATAGTATAAAAGATGTTGGCAGAGGATATGAGGTTTATTTTTCAAATAGTAAAAAGGGAAACTGAACTGTTTGGCCATTTATGAGTAAGTAATTTACATCAAATTGCTAATTAACTAACTCATGAGCCTTCTATGAGTAAGTAATTTTCATATTTTTATTATTTTACTAACTCATGAAACTGTTATGAGTAACCTATTACCATCTTTTTTGACTTTTACTAACTCATGACCCCCTTATGAGTAACTAATTTTCATGTTTTGGCTTTTTTACATACTCATGAAGCTCTCTTGAGTAAGGAGACATAAACCTTCTATGATTATGTTTAATTTAAACACTCATTGACGATAAATTTATAATTTATCGTTTTTTTTTTTTTTGCGATATTTTTCTTAAAATGGTGAAATTCCCCCAATTTATAAATATCAAACTTTAATGTACAATTAAGGAAAATTAGAATTTTTTTAATAAATATCGTTTACATAAAGGGAGAATTTGAATGTCAAATTTTTTTTGGGTCGTATTAGGGGCTTTATTAATGAGTACTATTGATTATTTGATGTTTTATTTTGGACTTAATACAGAGAATCAAAAATGGAACTGGTTTGAAAAACGAACAAAGTTTCAAAAAATTAGTATACTTTCTGGTGTGTTTTTAGTTATGTTTGTACTTAACATTGTAAGTTAAAAGTTAATGCTACTAAGAGAGTCATGGTTGTGACTCCTTTTTTCTTTTTATAGATGTATTTAGGGCTAATTTCTAGAAGGTTGATCCCAAAGATACAAATGTTATAAGAAAGATAAAAAATAAAAGGTAAAAAAAGCCATTTGTTGAATTAATAAACAGTGGTGACCTCTATATGAATCAATTGTTATCATTTAGTTCAAGTTTAGTCCAACTTTTTTAATGAAGTTTAATGGTTATGAGAAGACTTTACAGAAGTAATTTCTAATATTATTAGAGTTTAAAAAAGGAGGGAATTTTTATGAATCGAAAAGAAATGTTTTTAAACGTATTAGACAAAACATATGATAAGGAAAGTTGGTTTGCTCCACTAAAAGATTCAATTGTAGGAATTACAGCTGAACAAGCTGGTTGGAGACCATCAGGGGAAGCAACTAAATCAATTTGGGAAAACGTTAATCATCTTCTTTATTACAAAGAGAGGATTGTAGCAAATTTAGAAGGTAGAGAGTGGACACAGAATCTAGACGGTGACAAAACATTCTTTTTTACTGAACCATCGAATGATATAAATGAATGGAAGAAGGTAGTTGACCGTTTGGAAAATATTAGTTGTAGATTAAGACAGCTATTGAGTAATATGACAGATGAGGAATTAATGAGAAATTCTTTTGAAGTCAAATTAATGGATTTATTACTACATGACGCTTACCATACCGGACAAATTATTCAAATAAGAAAAATGCAAGGATCGTGGCCATCACATCGTTGACATAATCGACTAAGGCAGCTTAAAGCTGTCTTTTTTTTTTAGATAATCGGGGAGGAAGTACGGAAATAGAAATTGGATATTCCTGGTATAATTAATCGAGTGTATTATTATTAATCGTAATATATTTGGAGGGAAAAATGAGAAAAAGATTACGAAAAAAAAGATCAAATAAATGGGAGTGGTTTTCAGTAAAAGTGTTATATGAATGTAAAATATCAGGAAATCCTTCACCAAAAAAAATCGATGAAGATTACGGTAGTGACGGACAAAAGACATTTGAGGAAAGCATTTTACTTATAAAAGCACCTTCAGAGGAAGAAGCTTATTTAATTGGTGAAAAAGAAGCATTAAAAAATGAAGTTGAATACTTAAATCAATATGATCAAACAGTAGAATGGAAGTTCATAAGAGTAATCGATTGCTTTAATTTATTTGATAAAAAACTTCAAACAGGTACTGAACTATATTCTCGTTTTATAAGAGTTCCTGATGATTTGCCGACAGAAAAACTTAGTTCAATTAATGACCGAGATTTTATTGAGTAAGAAGTCAGCAATTAGGTTGAAAAAAACCAAATTTTGAGGAAGTAATGATTATGTTTAGTTATAAAATTGAAGAAAACTTGCAATTAAAGTTATTAACTCTACAAGATGCAGATGAGTTATACAAATTAACAATCAATTCTATGGAACATTTAAAAGAATGGTTGCCATTAATAGCATATAATCAAAAACCTAAGGATACAGAGAATTTTATAAAATCAACTATGAAGCAATTTGCTGAAAATAATGGATTTCAAGCTGGTATTTGGTCAAATTCAAAAATTGTTGGGGTTATCGGATTCCATAAAATTGATTGGTCAAATAAGTCGACAAGTATGGGTTATTGGCTAGGAAAGGGTTTTGAAGGTACAGGCATAATGACAAAAGCTTGTCATGCATTTGTTAATTATGCATTAACAGATCTCTTGCTAAATCGGTCGAGATTCGTGCTGCTGTTGAAAATACAAAAAGCCGTGCTATTCCTGAGTGATTAGGATTCTTTCAAGAAGGTCGGATCAGGAAAGCAGAATGGTTGTATGATCATTATGTAGATCACATCGTTTATGGAATGTTAGCGGAAGATTGGGTTTCCTTAAGGAAATAATGTTAATTTCATATCAATGAACTTTTTTTCTTGCATGAAAAGTATTAATACTTCAAATACTTCATTTGAAAGGACTTACTAATTATTTTTGGATAGATATTTACTAATGAGTTAAATGAAATAATGACTTGTCTAGTGTGATGCTATAAACTGCAAGAAAGAAAAGGAGAATATCAATGCATTGGTATGAAAAACTAAATCAGTATTTTCCAGTTGAAGAAATGAAATCAAGGGAACATATGGAAACCTTATTGAAAGAGAGACCAGATATTTACCATAAAGATGAAGGTCCACATCATGTTTTAATGTATGCGGAACTAGATGATTTTGTCTTTATCGATTACTTGTTCGTTTCGAAAGATGCCCGTGGGCAGGGTCTTGGGTATAAATTGCTTGAAAAGCTAAAGAAGAAGGGCAAACCGATTATTTTAGAGGTTGAACCAGTTAATTATGAAGATACAGATACAGAAAAAAGGCTTCGCTTTTATAAAAGAGAAGGTTTTGAGCATGCTCAGTCGATCGGATATAACAGACGATCACTAGCAACTCAAGAAATAAACCCTATGGAGATTTTGTACTGGTCTCCAAATAATGAGAGTGAAGAGATGATTTTTAAAGCAATGAAAAAAACATATAATATGATTCATACATATAGGGATACACATTTTTACGGTGAATCTTATCAGCCAGTAGAGGAAGTTTTAACCTTTGGTGAAAATAATAGCAATCAAAATCTCTTAGAAGACATATAAAAATGTGAAATCAAAAACGACTGATTGCCTCAGTCGTTTTTTCTAATTACACACCCATACGTTTGCGTTGATTATTTGGCCTTTTTGAAATTTGATTCTTTTTCGTCATATCTTTAACAGCATTTACTCCAGAATTTTGATTAGAATTTTGCTGTTTTTTGCTAGCCAACTTTTGTTTCATTAATTCCTGAAGACTAACTTTTTTTGGTTCATTGTTATTTTCGCTCATAAATTTTGTTTCCTCCAATTTAATCATACTTTTATAATGACTTGTTGAAGGAAAATTAGCAAGTACATTTAAAAGAATTAAAAGTTCTATTAGCTGTCTTTTTCAGTATTTTTCTTATGAAACTCTTCCATTTTTTTACTCTTCGAATAAGCAGATTCCTCTGAATGTCCAAATTGATCTACAGAACTTTTCTGTGGACCTTTGTTTGTATGTCCTTTTGCCATGTTTAACCCTCCTTTTTTATTATTATGTGCTTAAATTCCTTGAATAATCTTTAATTTAAAATGGGAATCTATTTATGATAAATGGTATTAGGAGGAAGCAAAATGACAAGTAAAAATGGCAGCAAAGGAAGTAAAAATCAAAACGCACCTGAACTTCATGGACAAGCACCTACTAGTGGTGACAACACAAAAGGAAATGTCTATCGCTCTAAAAAAGGTAGTAAATCACAAACAGAATTACACTAAAATATTTAATTAAAAAAGAGCTTGGATTTCCCAAGCTCTAAATTTTTTCTAACGATGTTTAGTCTTGAACATTAAATCCTTCTTCATCTAAATATTCACAAGCTTCACCGTAGCTATTGAATGTACCATCAAGATTTTCTCCTGCGTAAACATTCCACATGTCCATTTCTGAAACAAGTTTAAGGACTTGTCCGTTCGCATTAACCCAGATTTCTTCAACTTCTTCATCTTCATCAAAAATAGGTTCAAATGATAGGCTTTCAATTGATTTAGTAAGTACTGTACGAAGTTCGTCTTCAGTAAATTCTCTTATATTTACCATACCTTTATCGTTTGTTTTGTATCCTTTAATACCTTCAGCATATACAAAGCCGTTTCCATTAGGATGTAAATGATATACCACATTCTTTTTTTCTTTTAAACTTTCTTCGTATTGAAAATTTGTACGTCCAAGTGAGACTGGCTTTTTAGTTAATTCTGGAAATGATTCAATAATTGTTAGTTTTTCTTCGTAAGTTAGCATAATGCCTCCAAAAAAAATATTCTTTTACCTATGTTTTGTATGTAACGTAACAAATATAACAAAAATCTTTTGAAAATGACATAGAATTGTCACAATTTCAGCTACTCTAATTTGGTAGAATAATAATGCTGTATAAATTTAACATAATCCTTTTGGCATATTTTTGGACTTAATTTGATTTTATTATACATAGTAGGTGATAACATGACAGTGGAAGTTAAAGTGAAAGTGAAAGAACAATTTATTAAAAAACAATTTTATAAATCGTATTTAAATGAAAATGAAAACAATAACAATAACCATCCTATTGCAGTTTTAGCTGACCTTTACAATGAACAAAATGATGATATGGATCTTTCATCTATCCGATTTGCACAAGGTGAAGTTTATTTTGAAAATAAAGATTTTGAATCTGCAGTTTTCAAATGGGAAAAAGTCGGAAACCAGTTAAGCGATTGGGCAAAGAAAAATATTGCTGATTCTTATTATGAAATTGGTGCATATGAAACAGCAGAAAAGCTATATAAAGAAGTTAAAACAGATAGTAGTACTTTGACATCTGAAATTTTCTTAAATCTATTCTCTCTTTATATCGATGTTTCGAAATACGAGGAAGCAGATCGTATTATTAAAGAAGCAGTAAAATATAATCCTGATTATCCAAACGTAACGAGAATTGCACGTAATTTTTATGAAAAACATCACGATTGGACTAGTGCTGTAGCGCTAGCTTCAGATGAATCAATTCGAACAGAAGATTTAAAATGGTTTATTGTATTAAGAGAATACATTATAAATGGTGTAACAAAAGAAATGGCACCAAGTTACTTTGTGCAACCGTTACTATCATTGGCTAAAGTCAATCTTGAGCACTTTGAATTAATGGTAGAAGCACTTTGGAATAGTTACAGAGAACAATCAGTTTATGTAAATTGGTTACAAACATTTAATGATATGTTATTCCAAATCAATGTTGAGACAGGTGTGAAGTGGAATCGTTTGCCATCAATCTATTCAATGTCATACGAAGAATTAGTTGAAGGTGATTATTTTGTAGCTCAGCTTGAGGAAATGATGCCAAGCTTCTTAACAAATTGGTTACGTATTACCGATTTAAAAGGAGCAGTTTTAGCAACGACTGCAACACTTGCATGGGATCGATTATTCCCAGGCCGTATTGATTATCAAATTGTTGCTGACGCAGAAATGGCATTTGAACAATTATTAAAAACGCCTGATTGCTTCGAAATTGGAAAAGAATTATTTGAAAACATTTTACAATGGTCTGCTTTAAATGAAATAGAAGTTGGAGACCGATTTGAGTGGTGGACAAGTAAATTAACTCAATTTGAAAATACAACTATGCTTGTTGCTGGTACATCAGGTAACGGTAAATCTTCATTTGTAAACTCACTTTTAGGTGAGAAAATGATGGGTTCTTCTACGACAATGCCTGTATTATTTGAACAAGATAATGATTCAAATATTAGCGTATTTTCGAAGGAAGGAAATACAAAGCTTGCTGAATTTGCAGATTTTTACGATTTAACAACAGTTGAAAATAATCTGTTAAAAGGTGATGAATTAGTATATTATAAATTACCAAATTCATTTTTAGAAAAGCATCGCCTATCAATCATTGACACACCTGGAATTGATGGAAACCAGGTTAATACAAAAGCATTATTTCAGTCTGTAAAACTTGCAGATCGACTTGTTTATGTTTTAAATGCTACTGCACCTTATACAGAAAACGAACGATCTTTACTAGTTAAAATTCATAAAGAATTACCAACTCTACCGATTCACTTTATTTTAAATAAGATGGATTCTATTTATAGTAAAGAAGAAATTGATCGAGTTCGCGCTGAAATCCAAGCGAAAGTTAATCTGGATTTCCCTAGCGCTAAAGTATTACCTTATTCTTCAATTTATAGTAATCACGATCAATTTAAAGATTTAGAATTATTTATAGAGGATAACGTTCTTTCAACTGAAGCAAATTCTAAACAAACAGAGAAATTATTATTAGCTATTCGCAAATTAATTAATTTCTTATTAGAAAAACGAGTTGAGAAAGAAGACGAATTACGTGCTAATGTTGAATGGAATGAAGTTCTTGATGACAAATTAAATGGTCTATTACATTCTTTAAAAGATAAAGAAATGGAACATTTAAATACAATTAAAAGCTCGTATCGTGAATTAAAAGACGAATTAAAATATGACCTGAAGCTAAGTATTCCTGGTCTACTCAAAGAATGTAAAGAATTAATTAAAGAAGATAGTGATTTCGGTACAATTCTTGAAACGATTAACGAAGAGATGAATCTTCGAATTGGTGAGTATGTAAGAGAGAATACTTTACCGAAACTAAATGATGCTCTTCAAAATTGGATTAAAGAATCAGGTGTTTTATTAGAAGGTACTCAAGGTTACTTAACTGAAATGAGTGATTCTTTAAATGAGTACATTGGAAATGAATATTTAAATCTTGAGTGTGATTTTAAAGTATTAGATGACTGGCGCCGTGATGCTGATCGAATGACTTCTATGACTCAGCTAGATGACATGAATATTTTATTAAATTCATCACCATCTCAATTTATCTTAAAGAGCTCAGGTATCTTATTAGGTTTACTACCACAAAATAAATCGAAGCTTGTTGCTCAATATCAAAAGTACGTTGATAATGTCAACTATGATGATGTAACATCAGAATTATCAATGAAGTTTTTCCTACAATTTGAAATGTTTGAAAAAACTTTACCAAGAGATTTATCAATGTTCCTACATGCTCCATTTGAGCAAATCCATGAACTAGTTGATGAAACAAGAGTAGCAATTGCTAACTATAATCAAACTTTAGAAGATATGAAATCTAATCCAAGTATTTACTTTGATCCGATTACATTCTTCACAGTAAGATTAAGACAATTAGAATTTTTAACATTACGTAAATAATGAGGAAAGAGTGTGCTAAATGGCACACTCTTTTTTTTATTGAATTATGCAGTTATTTATAAAGCAGTATTGCATTCTACTATTCCTCTGTATCTTCTTCATACGGAATATGTACAACGATTGTTTGGTAGCCTTCTTTAATTTTTACATAACCACCCCAAGGGGTTTGTAGTATTAAAAAGGATCCCTTTGTATCAATTGAAAAATGTGCAATTTTTTCATGTTCTTCATCGAGTAAAAGCACTTCTCGCTCATTCCCAACTGTTCTAATACCAGGATGGCAATGAATTTGTATTTTCCAGTTGCCAAGTCTACTTAATAAGAAATGACTCATAAAATAGATCACCTTCTATCATTATAGTTTCTTCAAAATGAACTAATGAAACTTAATGGGAAAACAGTTGGTTAAAATGACACGAAAAATCAGTTGAGGGCATCTTTAAATTAATTCTATTCTAGAGAATGGTAACTTAAAACTATTTAGGAATATTTGTAATATATTTATTACTAATATTGGATTCATGAATGAGAAAAAAGAGGTTTTGATAAGAAAAAGTTTAAAAGAGTTGCAAAAAATAACTCTTTTTTCTTTGTACGACAACTATCTGGGAGTTTAGTTACTTTAAGATTCTTTAAGATTCTTTATAATTCAATTAAAAAAAATGGATTTTGCAGGAGATTCTAATTTTTACGTCAAACTCAAATCATAAACATTTACATAACAAAAATATATGCTAAATGGAAAATTGTATTATTGAAAGAAGGTGATACTTAACCCGAAGCCGATCGCCAAAAGGAATGACTGGGAATTTTAATTTCATGGTAGTCGGGTAACCTCAAATTGTCTTTGATTTCTAGATTGTTGGTAAAATCTTATTTAGGAACTAAGGAGAGGTATAAGGATGAAAATAAGAAACCGAAAATTATTAGTACCGACTGTTGCTTCATTGTTAACATTATCGATGTATTTCCCAGGAGGCTCAACTTTTGCCGCAGCTTCCAAACATGTACAACTTATTCAGGCAGTTCCAACCGCTGCAAATCACGGCACTTCCATTGGTCACACAAACCGTAACTCCAAAGCTTCTATAACGATTGCCCTTCAGCTAAGAAACAGCGATAAACTGGATAATTATATTGCCAGCTTAAAAAACCCTAACTCCATCAACTACAAGAAATACTTAACTCCCGACGAATTTAAAAATCAATATGGACCAACTGATACAACTGTTGCCAATGTTAAAAGCTATTTGACAAGCCAAGGCTTTAAAGTCGAAAATGTTTCTTCCAATAATGCCTTTATTACCGTCAGTGGCACAATTGGTCAAATGGAGGATACTTTTGGTGTAACTATAAATAACTATAAAGATTCAAATGGTGAAATCTATTATGCCAATGATCAAGCTCCTTCCATTCCCGCTGAATTTTCTGGGGTGATTACGAATGTTGAAGGTCTGAATAATGAACCACATTATACACATTCGAAAATTAATAGTTCATCTCTACAGAATAAAGCAGTGACACCGAAAGTGGGCAGTGGTCCAGCTGGCGGTTATACACCGTCTGAATTAAAAGGTGCTTACGATGTCAACCCATTGGCAACTGCCGGATATACTGGATCTGGCCAAACTGTAGCAGTCATGGAGTTGGACGGATATAAAGCAACGAACATTAGTACCTATAACAACTACTATGGCCTAGGTAGCCCTGCACCAACAAATGTATATATTGATGGTTATAGTGGTGCTGCAGGTCAAGGTGCAATCGAAGTTGAACTTGATATTGAGGTAATCAATGCAATTGCTCCAAAAGCACAAGTGGTTGTATACGAAGGTCCAAATAGCGCCCAAGGCTTAATTGATACTTATCAAAAAATTGCCTCTGATAATACGGCAAAGTCAATTTCTGTTAGCTGGGGAATCGGTGAGCAGCATGAAGCAACTGCGACGATGAATAGCTTACATACCATATTCCAACAATTTGCTGCCCAAGGACAAAGTATTTTTGCTGCGTCTGGAGACAATGGTGCCTACGATTCCGGAGGTAGAACTTTAGAGGTCGATAGTCCCGCAAATGACCCGTATGTGACTGGAGTTGGTGGAACTCACCTGAATTTAAGCGGTACTTCATACAGTTCAGAATCCGTTTGGAGTAATAAAACAACCAAATCTGGTGACGGTGGAGGATTATCTAAAGTTTATGCTATGCCGTCATTCCAGTCAGGCCCTGGTGTCCAAAACAGTTATTCGAATGGAAAAAGGGAGGTTCCAGATGTATCGGCAGCTGCCGACCCTAACACCGGATATTCAATCTATACTGGAGGTGCTTGGCATGTAGTCGGTGGAACATCAGCTGCCGCACCATTATGGGCTGGAATCGCTGCACTCAATAATCAATTTGCACAAGCAAATGGCAAAGGCAACCTCGGTCAAGCAAATCCAACTCTTTATCAAGTCTTTAATACAACTCAAAAATATGCAGCATATCATGATATTACGTCTGGAACAAACTTGTACTATCCGGCTACATCTGGCTATGATATGGCTTCAGGTATTGGGACACCAGATGCATATAATTTAATTCGCGATATAAATGGGTTTTAAAGTAGAAAACGGCAGTCTCCAAAATAATGGAGGCTGTCGTTTTTGTTATTTTTTTGATTTTTTAATTGAACAAATTGATAGTTTAATAGCACAATTTATTTGAAATTCTAATGAAATAGCCAGAATTCCCCCAAATTATAAAAGTAAATATAGGTTATAACAGTTATTGACAAAACAGCACATACACGGGCAAATGCTAATGTAATTGCTGACAACCAAGCAGTAGTAAGTGGAAAAGCAGAAGCTAATTCAGTCATTATGATTTATAGTGGAACTAAATTAATCGGTATAGGAGAAACAGATTCAAAAGGTATTTTAGTGTGGGAATTATTGCAAAACAACGTGCAGGTAATCGTAATTTATCAACTACAAAAACCGTGATTGATAAAACACCAGCAGTTATATCAAAAGTTGACAAAGTTACTTCAACTACAACAAAGGTAACTGGAAAATCGGAAAGCAACGTAGTTATATACATATACAATGGAAAGAACCTTATTGGTAAAGCGACAGCCACAAGCAAGGGTACATTCAGTGTAAATATCGCTAAACTGATAAGGGTAGTATCCTACAAGTATATGCAATTGATAAAGCTGGAAATAAAAGTGTACCTAAAGGAAAAACGGTACAATAATATGATAGCCCGAATAGTAGATAGATCCTCTATTATTCTGGTAATTTTTTTCTATAACAAACACATGTGCTTGTTATAGAAAAAGATTAGATAGACCATGCAGTTAACTAATTTTTTAGTTGCCTTAAAGAGAACAGCTTTTTTGAGCGGTGAATTTTTATTGAACAAAATGAAACATTAGATATAGTTGGGTTAAGGGATATAGGCAATCAACCTGTTTCTCAATTTTCTTTAGGTATGCGTCAGCGATTAGGAATCGCAAGAGCTATTATCCATCGCCCAAGACTTTTAATATTAGATGAACCAATCAATGGGCTAGATCCGGTTGGAATACGAGAAATTAGGGAGCTTTTTCTATACCTTGTAAAAGAATTTAGTATGACGATCATTGTTTCTAGTCATATTTTAAGTGAAATTGAACATATCTCAGATGTGGTAGGAATTATCGTTGATGGAAGTATTATTAAAGAAATAGAACTATCTTCTAATAAAAATGAATTAACAAATGGATTAGAAGAATATTTTTTTAATATTGTCAATGGAGGGATGAAACAAAATGTTTAATTTAATGAAACTTGAATTAAAAAAGGTAAATATTCGTTCCTATATTTATTCAGCCTTTATGATTGGAATCTTTCTGTTAGGAATAATCTATCTATTCGCCTTTGCGCCAAGGATTGAACCAACAGACCCGGACATGAAAATGTTTGCAGGATATGAAAGAATTATTCATTTATTTAGTACCGTATGTATGTTCGCCTTCAGTTTGTTATCATCTGCAATGTTTTCAAAAATTGTAATTGAAGAATATTCAGGTAAACGGACAATATTACTATTTTCTTATCCAATTAGCAGAAGCAAAGTTTTTTTTGTGAAAATCATATTCGTTTCACTTTTTGTGGCAACTGCAATGATCGTAACAAGTATATGCATATACATCATTTTTGGTATTAGTGAATCTATTTACCATTTGGTTCAAGGAAACATAACTTTTGATATCATAAAAAGGGGCATTAAACTTACAGTATATATGTCAATTTCTGCAATAAGTGTTGGTGTCATTTCCATGGCAATCGGATTTATTAAGAAGTCTATAACAACTACGATTATATCCTCAGTCTTGCTTTGCTCTTTGCTTAGTAACATAGTGGCAGGCTTTATTTCTTCAGATAGTCCAATCATAATTTTTACAATCATACTTGTGTTGCTATGTGTTTTTGTCTTGAACATTATCTCAAATAGAATCAACACAATGGAGGTGTAAGAATTTTGGAACGAAAAATTGAAAATACAATAGACCATGCACTTGAAAACCTCGCCCCATTATTTTATTTTTCTAGTATTTTAATAGGTATCGTTTTAGTTTTATTAGGATTTTTATTATATTACTTTAAAGGATCAAAAATAAAACTGAGAACTGTTCGTTTAATTTGTATTGGAATAGGTTTTATCGCAATATTTAATGGCATTATCCAATTGAAATAATAAAAAAGAACATGAGGATTTTATTTTCATGTTCTTTTTTTGATTTACACCTCTAATTAGTTAACATAGGTTTTTTCTTTTTTTCCAATTTTTTGAAGTTAAAGGAATCATAAACTGTCAATAGTCATTAATAATTACTAGGAATTCTTAATTGGGGAGCGTCGTATTAAACAAACTGGTTGTAATAAATTGTTCATGATATTCAAAATCTATTACCTAGTAGTGTAATTTGAATTAAAAGCGCTTGCATTTTTTAAATTATGTTCTTATAATACTTGTATACAAGTATACTCGTATGGAAATGAAGGTGAACTTATGTCAGAATTAAAGAAATATCTTTATCCGGAAAAATGGCTATCAAAAGCTTCAGCTGGTGATCGTGTAACATATGAATTAAGGATGCAGATAATTTCTGGTCTAATTGAAAGCGGTACCAAGTTATCAGAAAATAAATTGGCTGCCGATTTTAATGTGAGTCGTTCTCCTATTAGAGAGGCATTAAAAACTTTAGCATCTGAAAATCTGATTCGTTTAGAAAGAATGGGTGCAGTAGTTATTGGATTAACTGAAAAAGAAATAGAAGAAATATATGATGTGCGATTACTAATCGAAACATTTGTATTTGAACGATTGGTAAAATTAGACACGAAAGAATTGGTAATGGAACTGAGTAAAATTCTTGAAATGATGAAAATTGCCATTAAATATCAAGATGCTGATGAGTTTTCATTTCAAGATGTATTTTTCCATGAAACGATTATTCGAGCGATTGATCATTCTTACATTTTGATGATCTGGAATAATGCAAAACCAGTTATGGAAGCGTTTATACTTTTATCAATGCGAGTACGGTTTAAGGAAAAATACGAAGACTTTCAACGAATAGTCGATAATCACCAATTATATATTGATGCAATTGGTACGAAGAATAGAGATCTTATGATTCAATCTTTACATCAAAACTTTGATGATGTTCAAGGAAAAGTAGAAGATCTATGGAGATCTCAACAAATGTTTTCAAAAGGAGTAGAACAAGAATAATGACAAGCTATATGTTAGGGTTAGACATCGGTACCACAAGCACAAAAGCCGTTTTATTTACTGAAACTGGTGAAGTCATCCAGCAAGAGAATATCGGATACCCACTCTATACACCTGATATTTCAACAGCTGAACAAGACCCAGAAGAGATCTTTACAGCTTTAGTGCAAGCGGTTTCTAAAATAATGAAACAACATTCTCAAAAAGAGATATTATTTATTTCTTTTAGTAGTGCAATGCATAGCCTAATTGCCATGGATGAAAATGATCAACCTTTAACGCCTTGTATTACATGGGCAGATAATCGAAGTGAGTCTTGGACTCATAAAATTAAAGATGAATTAAATGGTCACGAAATATACAAACGAACAGGAACTCCTATTCATCCAATGTCACCTTTAAGCAAGATTACCTGGATTGTAAACGAACGACCAGAGATCGCACAAAAAGCAAAAAAATATATTGGGATTAAAGAATATGTATTTAAAAAATTCTTTGACCAATATGTTGTAGATCATTCCCTTGCTTCAGCCATGGGTATGATGAATCTTAAAACATTAGATTGGGATGAGGAAGCTTTACAGATTGCAGGGATTTCAACTGACCAACTATCAAGACTAGTATCTACTACGGAGATTTTTACAAACTGTAATCCTGATTTAGCTAGACAAATGGGAATTGATCCACAAACTCCATTTGTAATTGGTGCAAGTGATGGCGCACTTTCCAATCTTGGAGTAAATGCGATTCGAAAAGGAGAAATTGCAGTCACAATCGGGACAAGTGGTGCAATTCGAACGATTATTGACAAACCACAAACTGACGAAAAAGGACGAATATTTTGCTACGCATTAACGGAAAAACATTGGGTCATCGGTGGGCCAGTGAACAATGGTGGTATGATTTTTCGCTGGATTCGTGATGAATTTGCGGCTTCGGAAGTTGAAACTGCAAAAAGATTAGGTATTGATCCATATGAAGTATTAACAAAGATTGCCGAAGGAGTAAAACCTGGGGCAGATGGCTTGTTATTCCATCCTTATTTAGCGGGTGAACGTGCACCATTATGGAATCCTGATGTTCGAGGATCCTTTTTCGGCTTAACGATGGCACATAAGAAGGAGCATATGATTCGCTCTGCACTTGAAGGGGTTATATACAATCTTTACACAGTATTTTTAGCTTTAATTGAATGTATGGATGGACCAGTATCTAAAATCCAAGCAACTGGTGGGTTTGCAAGATCAAATGTATGGCGTCAGATGATGTCTGATATTTTTGATTTAGATGTAGTCGTACCAGAAAGCTATGAAAGTTCATGTCTTGGTGCTTGTATTTTAGGTCTTTATGCAACAGGAAAAATAGAATCCTTTGAAGTAGTATCTGAAATGGTCGGTAATACTCACAAACATACTCCTAATGAAGATGCAGTAAGAGAATATCGAGAATTATTGCCAATCTTTATTAGCCTATCTAGAGTATTAGAAAAAGATTATAAGCGAATTGCTAATTATCAAAGAGGATTAATTAATAAAAATAAATAGATATTCGGGGGGGATTTCCATGCCACTAGTTATAGTAGCAATCGGAATATTAGCATTACTTGTTTTAATTATGAAGTTAAAATTAAATACTTTCCTTTCATTAATTATTGTTTCATTTGGAGTTGCTTTAGCACTAGGAATGAAACCAGACAATATTGGTACAACCATTGAAGCTGGATTAGGTGGAACACTTGGTCATTTAGCATTAATCTTTGGACTTGGTGCAATGCTTGGTAAGTTGATCGCTGATTCTGGTGGCGCACAACGTATTGCCATGACGCTTGTTAACAAATTCGGTGAAAAGAACATTCAATGGGCAGTTGTTGCTGCTTCATTCATTATCGGTGTCGCTTTATTCTTCGAAGTAGGATTAGTATTATTGATTCCAATTGTATTTGCCATATCAAAACAATTAAAAGTTTCTATTTTATATTTAGGTATTCCAATGGCGGCTGCGTTATCTGTTACACATGGTTTCTTACCGCCTCATCCAGGTCCGACTGTAATCGCTGGTGAATATCATGCAAATATTGGTGAAGTATTACTTTACGGTTTTATTATTGCTTTACCAACTGTTTTTATCGCAGGTCCTTTATTTACAAAGCTTGCTAAAAAGCTAGTACCTGCATCCTTCACAAAAACGGGTAATATTGCATCTTTAGGTGAACAAAAAACATTTAAACTTGAAGAAACTCCTGGTTTTGGAATCAGTGTTTTTACAGCTTTACTTCCTGTTATTTTAATGTCATTTGCAACAATTGTTAATTTACTGCAAAAAACAATTGGATTTGATGATAATAGCCTACTAGTAGCGATTCGCTTTATTGGTAATGCTGGTACGGCAATGGTTATTTCATTATTAGTGGCGATTTATACAATGGGATTAGCTAGAAAAATACCAATTAAAGAAGTTATGAACTCATGTACAACTGCAATTACACATATTGGGATGATGCTCTTAATCATCGGAGGTGGCGGTGCCTTCAAACAAGTGTTAATTGATGGCGGTGTTGGTGATTACGTAGCTGAGTTATTCAAAGGAACTTCAATGTCTCCGATTTTACTTGCTTGGATTATTGCAGCGATCCTACGAATTTCCTTAGGTTCTGCTACTGTTGCAGCATTAACAACTTCTGGTTTAGTTATTCCTATGTTAGGACATTCTGACGCTAACTTAGCTTTAGTCGTACTAGCAACTGGAGCTGGTAGTTTAATCGCTTCACACGTTAATGACGCAGGCTTCTGGATGTTTAAAGAATATTTTGGGTTAAGTATGAAAGAAACTTTCTTAACTTGGACATTACTAGAATCAATTATTTCCGTTTGCGGATTGGTCTTTATTCTATTACTAAGTTTATTCGTATAATGGAAAAAACCAGCAGGATGTATTACTTTTCTCTTACTGTAGGTTAATTAATCATAAAGAGCAGTTTCCTCATTATAATACTTAGAAACTTTTACGTATTATAGTAGTGGTATACTGCTCTTTATTTTATTATCGTTCAGTCTTTGAGAACCAATCGACATTCAATGAAGAACGTGACAATTTCAACGCGGTAATCGATTAAGTAATGATACCCTTTATTTATTGAGAGATGTAGTTCTGTAAGAATATAGGTTTGAGACTTAGTGCATAATATTGTTTTGGTTAAACAGACCTAAATTTAAAGATATATGGTAATTTTTTTTACTTTTGTTAATAATTTTGGACTGGGAAAAATACAGGTCAAATGACATAAATAATCTTTTAGTGGGTTTAAAAAACAATCTTTACACGGTTTATTTACAAGCGATTCAGCTGTGCTAAGTATTGGAGCATTAATCTTAACAGCTCAACTTATTTCATCTGTTTTTAACGGATTCACTGGTTTATTCACTAGTATCTTCCAAGCGTCTGGTGAAGGAATTACAAAAGGAATAATGTCAATTACACAAGGTGTTCTTTTCATTCCAGTTGTCATCATCTTGCATTATTTTTATGGATTAAATGGCACAATTTGGTCTTTAACACTTACTGAGGGGATCACGTTCTTTATAGGTGCCATTCTAATGATTCCTTACTTAAGAAAATGCCAGATAGCAAAAAAGTTATTAACCAAAATGTGTGTAACAGACAATAGACTGGAAACAAAGCATAAGTTCATCAAGACCTTATGCTTTATTTTATTTGTTCCTTAAATTTGCTTAATATTATTCCATGAAAAAGGCTCTTCGCTCAGAAGTAATCCATTGCTCTAAATCGTCTTGACTACGTCGAACAAGTCTATTCACTAATACATCGTGCCATATATAATCCTCTAATAAATAAATATGAACTGGATCATTTGTATAAAAAGCAACACTGCGCTCTTCAATGGATGGTCCATAAATCATCTCTTTAGAATCAATCGACAAAATAAACCAATGATCTGTAGACTTGGTCTCAGTAAATGGTGTAATGCGATGACTTTCTAGATTCCCTATTGGATTTTCGACGTGTAGCGTAATTCCTTGTATGGTAGCTTTTTCAGTCGCTGAAATTAGTTCTTTTTTCAAAACCTCATACATTTCGTCCCACATTGAAATCACAATCCGTTTTTCTGCTTTTTTTATCAACGTCTCACAATAGTTAATAATCGTTTTATAGTCTTTTAATGTAATTACACGGTTGTCCTCTTTTTCACCAAATGATTCTAGGTCGTTTAAAGAGTCACTTATTACAGAATAAGTTGATTGCCACTCTGATTGGGCCTTCTGTAAAAAGATCTCAACCGGCAGAGGTGAATATCGTGTCGTGTCATTTATTTCCTCTTTCAAGACAATTCCTTTTTCAACAAGATTACCTAACACATCATAAATACGTGCTCTTGGTATACCTGAGTCCTTGCTAACTTGGTAGGCTGTTACAGGACCTTGTTTAACGAGTGATACATAAGATTTAGCTTCATATTCGTTAAAACCTAATTTTTTGAACTGTTGCACTAGATCTTCCATTTTTTCGCACTCCTATTTTTTGTTTATGTAATAAATTTACAATAACTATTTACAGATAGCAATTTGTTAGTTACTATTTCAGTAGTGACTATTTTGAAAGGTTGATAGAAATGCATCTAGACTCATCTTTATTAATTATTTTAATTTGTTTTGGATTTTTAGCTTCATTTATTGATTCTGTTGTTGGAGGTGGTGGGTTGATTACACTACCTGCATTATTATTCACTGGACTTAACCCTGCCGCGGCAGTAGCTACCAATAAATTAGCAGCGACAATTGGCTCTCTAACAAGTACATTAATGTTTTATCGTTCTGGTAAAATCGAATTAAAATCAGTGCTTAAATTTTTTCCACTCTCATTTGTTGGCTCATTATTAGGTGCATACACTGTACATTTGTTAAACCCTGAAATACTTAAGCCATTGATGTTAATTATGCTCGGAGCAGTAGCAATTTTTACTATTTTCAAGAAAGATTGGGGAAGCATTTCAACACAAAAAAACTTACCCAATTATCAATTCATTATTTTTTTAGTTACGATATTTGCGATTGGCTTTTATGATGGGTTCATTGGACCTGGAACAGGATCATTTTTAATTTTTGCTTTTTTAATGATTGGGTTTGATTTTTTAAAGTCTGCAGGCAATGCAAAATTTTTAAACTTTAGTAGTAATATTGCTGGATTGTTAATGTTTATGTTTTTAGGACAAGTAAACTACACTTATGGAATCATAATGGGAATTGCACAAATTGCAGGCGCGATATGTGGCTCGAAATTTGCAATAAAAAAAGGAAGTGGATATGTACGTGCTCTTTTTATTGCAGTAACCTGTTTACTATTAGTGAAGAATATTTATGATTATATTCAATAACTTTTAAAATACTGATCTTCCTACAAGCTCACATTATGAAAATGTACCTTGAATAACCATTGATTGATCAAAAAAATAGGAAAAAAGAACTAGATTCTAAAAAAGCACTCCTGTTTATCGAATGGGGTACCTGTAGAGTGTTGAATTATAAAATGGACAGACGTAATTTAAGTGAATGTTGTTATAATATTATTCATTTTTGCTTTTCTAATAATGATTTTAAATATTAATATGTTTGAGCAGGTTTATAAGATCAACAAACTTTAGTAATTGGTTATTCTTGAGAAGTTAAAAATATTTAAGAGCTAAGTTTGAAAAAAAGTTCAAATGATTCTTATAATACATAGATTGGATCTTAATTGACAAGGTTGTATTTCAACAGCAAAAAAGCACCCAAGTTTATCAACTGAGGTGCTTTTTTTGTTACTTTTAGATCTCTTAAATCCAAATTCTTTACTCTAGAAGCAACAAATCTAAAGAAAATCAATTGATTTCGGTTTTATAGTTTTGAAAAATTTGTGACAAAATATAATAACGCGAAGAAACAATATCTTATTATATATAATTTTATTGAATTTGATGAAAATGTGAGGTAAGATTGTTTGGTCTGAAAATTAGTCCAATTGGGAAACTTTATACAAATTAATAATCGGAGTTGTTGTTTATGTCACCAAGAGTACCTAATACTTTTATAATCATTCTAGGTTTTATGTTATTTGCACTGTTTTTTGGAGCAGGAAATTTAATTTTCCCACCCATACTTGGACAGTTAGCCGGAAAAAACTTATGGATCGCCAATGCAGGCTTTTTAGTTACTGGAGTTGGATTACCATTGTTAGGTGTTACAGCTTTTGTTTTTTCAGGTGAAAAAAATTTGCAATCTTTAGCTAGACGTGTACATCCATTGTTTGGTATTGTATTTACTACGGTTCTTTATCTAGCAATTGGTCCTTTTTTTGCTATCCCTAGATCAGGGAATGTATCGTTTGAAATTGGCGTTAAACCTTTTTTATCAAATGATGCAGGTCCTGGTGCATTAATCATATTTACAATCTTATTTTTCACAGTTACATGCTTGTTATCACTTAATCCTACAAAGATAATTGATGTAGTTGGAAAATTTCTAACTCCTATTAAATTAACGTTTATCGGATTGCTTGTTGTTATCGCTATTGTTCATCCAATTGGGAAATTTCAAGAGCCATTTAAAGGATACACAACAAATGTGTTTTTTAAAGGTTTCCAAGAAGGCTATTTAACAATGGATGCTCTTGTAGCTTTTGTTTTTGGAATTATTATTGTAAACGCAATTAAAGGAAAAGGAGTTACGACTAAAAAACAGCTTATGATCGTTTGTGGAAAGTCAACAGCAATAGCTGCTTCACTTTTAGCAATAATCTATTCAGCTCTTACATATATGGGGGCTTCTAGTGTTGAGAAACTTGGTCGATTAGATAATGGAGCTGAAGTTTTAGCGAAAGTATCAGACTATTATTTTGGTTCTTATGGGGCAATATTATTAGGTTTAATGATCACAGTGGCATGTTTGACTACAAGTGTAGGTCTAATCACTGCTTGTTCTACTTTTTTTCATGAATTGTTTCCAGCCATTTCTTACAAAAAAATTGCGATCATTATGACTGTATTTAGTACACTTATAGCAAATATAGGGTTAACACAGCTAATTAAAGTTTCAATTCCTGTATTAATGACACTATATCCTATCGCTATATCCTTAATTTTCTTAACATTCTTACACTATACTTTTCAAGGTAGGTCAGAAGTTTATCAAGGCAGTTTGATCTTAACTTTTATTGTGAGTCTATTTGATGGGTTAAACTCAGCTGGAATACAGATTGAAGTAATTCATCATTTTTTCAATAAGTACCTCCCGTTGTATAGTTTAGGTTTAGGTTGGATATTTCCAGCTATTATTGGTGGTTTTATTGGTTATTTTATTAGTATTTTACGTAAGAAAAATAAGAAAAATATTCCAAGTTCAATTCGAAAGATCAGTTAATTATAGGAAGATAAAGAAGCTTTTTAACTGTAAATATTCTAAAGTAAGTTAGTAATGGTTTTAGGGGAGAAGTTTTTAAGATTGATTCAAAAAATGACAATTGTTTCATCAGAAAGGGGAGGAAATAGAATGGCACAAAAGGAATTGAAAAAAGGATTGAAAGCGCGCCATATTCAGATGATTGCATTAGGCGGTACAATCGGTGTAGGTTTATTTATGGGTTCAACGAGTACAATTCATTGGACAGGCCCATCAGTAATGCTTGCTTATGCAATTTCGGGGATTTTTATCTTCTTCATTATGCGTGCAATGGGGGAAATGCTATACCTAGAGCCAAGTACAGGTTCATTTGCGACATTTGGCCATAAATATATACACCCTTTAGCAGGGTATATGACTGCTTGGAGTAATTGGTTCCAGTGGGTTATTGTTGGAATGTCAGAAATTATTGCAGTTGGGGCATATATGAAGTACTGGTTTCCAGACCTACCTGCTTGGATACCAGGAATTATTGCAATTGTGATTCTTGGTGCAGCAAATTTAATTTCCGTTAAATCATTTGGTGAATTTGAATTTTGGTTTGCAATGATTAAAGTCGTTACGATTTTATTAATGATTGTTGCAGGGTTTGGTCTTATTTTCTTCGGTCTTGGGAACGGTGGAAATGCGATTGGTATATCTAACCTTTGGAAAAATGGCGGATTCTTTACAGGTGGTTGGTCAGGTTTCTTCTTTGCACTTTCACTAGTTGTTGGAGCTTATCAAGGCGTTGAATTGATTGGTATTACAGCTGGAGAAGCAGAAAATCCGAAAAAAACATTAAAAGATGCGATTCAAAGTCTTATTTGGCGTATTTTAATCTTCTATATTGGTGCTATTTTTGTAATTGTAACAGTTTTCCCTTGGGATCAACTAAATTCGATTGGTAGCCCGTTTGTTGTAACTTTTGCAAAATTTGGTATTACAGCTGCAGCTGGAATTATTAACTTTGTCGTAATCACTGCTGCATTGTCTGGTTGTAACAGTGGTATTTATAGTGCAGGTCGCATGCTTTATACATTAGGTATAAATGGACAAGCACCAAAATATTTTACAAAAGTCTCAAATAACGGAGTGCCTTTATTCGGTACGTTCGGTGTACTAATTGGTTTAGTAATTGGCGTTATTTTAAATTTTATTGCACCAAAAAACTTATTCGTGTATGTATACAGTGCAAGTGTACTTCCTGGGATGATCCCGTGGTTTGTCATCTTAATTAGTCATATTCGTTTCAGAAAAGTAAAAGGAGATGAAATTAAAAATCATCCTTTTAAAATGCCTTTTGCACCATTTACTAACTACTTAACACTAGCCTATTTAGTTATGGTATTAATCGGTATGTGGTTTAATGATGACACACGTATCTCACTTATTGTAGGGATTATTTTCTTGGCAATCCTTGTCATTTGTTTCTATGCTTTTGGTATCGGAAAACGTGTACCATTAGATGCTCAATCAGATGAAGAAATAGCTAATTAATACATTACTTAGTTTGATGGTAAGATGTTTCTTTGAACATAGCTATTCAATAAAAATATAAATTTTATAAACAATCAATGCGTTCGTATGATTAGATCAAACAGTAATTAAACTGGATGAGATTAGTATACGAACGCATTTTTTAATTACTTGAATTACTAAATCAACAGCATTTATTTAATCCAAAATAAAAATTTTTTTTAAAATAGAACGAAAAATAAAAAATAAATATTTTGACTATTTTTGCATTTTATGACAAAATGATGAAAACTAAATAGTAGGGAAAAGGTGTAAATGAAGTTCAAAGTTTGAAATCATTTACTTAAAAGGGAAGTTTGGTTTAATTCCAACACGGTCCCGCCACTGTAATAGAGGAGTAAATATGAAGATGCCACTTATTAATATAAGGAAAGCTTTTATTTACAAAGATTCTTAAGTCAGGAGACCTGCCTATTCTAACGACGCTGTTTGACCTACGAGAGATAGGGAGGTGCCTTATGGAAAGAAAGCTTAAGTTAAAGTATTCTAATTATTTATGTTTTCCAACTTAAAGGCATTTTGGTCTCTTATGAGATAAAAATGCTTTTTTATTTTAGTTAAAAGGAGAGGGAAAAAGTGGTACATATAAGTAATCTAGGATATCCGAGAATTGGTGAAAATCGTGAATGGAAAAAAACGTTAGAAAGCTTTTGGCAAAAGAAAATTAATCAAGAAGAATTTGAGAAGGAAATGAAATCACTGAGATTAAGCTTAATAAAGAAACAGCACAGTTTAGGTGTAGAGCTAGTTCCTGTAAATGATTTTACGTTTTATGATCATGTGTTAGATTTTGCTACTATGTTTGGTTGGATTCCTGGTCGATTTGGTGAAATAAATGAAAGACCAAGTCTAGATACGTATTTTGCATTAGCAAGGGGGAGTAAAAACATTGTAGCTTGTGAAATGACGAAATGGTTTAATACAAACTATCACTATATCGTTCCTGAATATCAAAAAGAAAAGCAATCTAAATTGATATTCAATAAGCCATTAGAAGCATACAAAGAGGCTTTAATTGAGCTTGGTATAAAAACGAAACCTGTCATTCTAGGAATCTATTCATTTGTACAGTTAGCAAAAGGTTACCAAAAAGAAGAAAAACGAAACATAATAAATAATCTAGTAAACCTTTATATACAAATGCTTAAAGAGCTAGAAAATGAAGGTGTTGAATGGGTACAAATTGATGAACCATGTTTTGTGTTAGAAGAATCAAGCGAAGATATTCGTTTTATGAAAGAAGTATATGATCAAATCACAAAAGCTGTACCTACTTTATCAATTATGCTTCAAACTTACTTTGAAGCAGTTGAACAATATAAAGAACTAATTTCATTCCCGGTAGCAGGCATTGGTCTTGATTTTGTTCACGGTAAAGAAGGGAATTTACAGTCGATCCTTGAGTACGGATTTCCAAATGACAAGGTACTAGGCATAGGAATACTTAATGGACGTAATATTTGGAGAAATGATTTAAATGATTCCATTGATTTTTTAAATTCTCTTAAAAAAGAAATAAGTCCAAAAGATTGGTGGATTCAACCGTCTTGTAGTTTGCTTCACGTACCAGTTACAAAAGTTGAAGAGAATATGTTAAATGAAACATTGTTCGAGGCATTATCGTTTGCCGATGAAAAATTAGAAGAGTTAGTTATACTAAAAAGTTTATTAATTAACAAAGCGAGCATGTTTGATAATGAAGTTAAATATGCAAGTAATTGTTTAGGAAATTTAAAACAACTTAGCAAAAAAAATCATTCAACTAGTAATGAACTGGAATCCATTAATGAAGAAGATTTTAGAAGACCAGTACCATTCCATTTAAGATATCCATTACAAAATAAAGTAATGAATTTACCGATTTTACCAACGACTACAATTGGAAGTTTCCCTCAAACGAAGGAAATTAAACAAATAAGACAGCAATGGCGCAAAGGAACGATCGATGATTCAGAATATATGAATGAAATTAAATTGAAAATTAAAGAATGGATTGAAATTCAAGAAAATATTGATATGGATGTATTAGTACATGGTGAGTACGAGCGTACGGATATGGTTGAATATTTTGGTGAGAAATTAGAGGGATTTGCATTTACGAAAAAAGCGTGGGTTCAATCTTATGGATCGCGCTGTGTTAAACCGCCAATTATTTTTAGTAAAGTGGAATTTACGAAGGCAATTACTGTAAATGAAACTGAGTATGCACAAAGCTTAACAGCTAAACCAGTCAAAGGGATGTTAACAGGTCCAGTTACAATATTAAATTGGTCGTTTGTTCGTGAGGATCGTACAAGAGATGAAATAGCAAATGAAATTGCACTAGCTTTACGTAAAGAAGTAAAAGCGCTTGAAACGGCTGGCATTTCAATTATTCAAGTTGATGAACCTGCAATTCGAGAAGGTTTACCATTGAAGCAAAAAGATTGGGGTCAATATTTACATTGGGTAACGAGAGCATTTCGTTTAGCTACTTCAAGCGTCCGAAATGAAACACAAATACATACTCATATGTGTTATAGCAATTTTAGCGATATTATGGACACAATTATTGATTTAGATGCAGATGTTATTTCAATTGAACATGCAAGAAGTCATCAAGAGTTTTCTACTTATTTATCTAAGTCCCCTTATCCTTTTGGAATTGGTTTAGGCGTGTATGATATTCATAGTCCGAGGGTACCATCGGTTGAGGAAATGGAAGAAAATATTATTAGTTCTTTAAAAGTGTGTGATGCAAATAGATTTTGGGTTAATCCAGACTGTGGTTTAAAGACGCGCAATGAAACTGAGGTAATAGATGCCTTAACAAATATGGTAAAATCTGCGAAAAAAGTTCGAGAAAAATATTATTCAATTATTTAATGATAGGGTGAAATCGATGAGTGGTAGATATGTAAAAGAATCCAGAGTATTTGATAGTAGTAGAATATTTCCAACTGATTTAAATAACCATGGTACATTATTCGGAGGAAAAATGCTTGCCGCTATGGACTTAATTGCCTCCATTTCAGCTACAAAGCATTCAAGAATGGAATGTGTAACCGCATCGATGGATTCAGTAGAATTTTTATGTCCAGTTCGTGAAAGTGACTGCATTTATTATGAATCGTTCGTGATCTTAACAGGCTCAAGCTCAATGGAAGTATTTGTTCGAGCTACTGCCGAAGACCTACTTTCAGGTGAAAAAAGAGTTGCAGCAACATGTTTTGTAACATTTGTTGCACTAAAAGATGGAAAACCACATAAAGTAGTAGAGGTAATTCCAGAAACTAAGGAAGAAATTAAATTACAGCAATTAGCATTTAAACGTTTAGAAAGTCGCCAATTAAGAAAGAAATTGAGTAAGGAATTGGCATTAATTTGGAAAGAATAAAAAGAAAGCATTGAAATCATACTAAAAGTAAGCTAAGATTAAATTAATATTTTTAAGGAGGCATCAAATTTAGACACTATGTACAATATCCGATAACTTTTTAAGCTAATGAATTTTATAGCAAAAAAGTACTCTGCCTGAAATCAGAGAAATTGGATAACTATGTCTATTTATGAGCCTATACTATTATTAAATTAATCCATTGTCTTAAGCATGGTTTATTTACTAATATATTTCATTTGAAATATATTTTAACGTATATATATTATTATATATACATGGCTTATTAAATCACATCCAATTTACACACAGGCAGATACTGCTTGTGTGTTTTTTATTTTCTCTCTTAAAAAATACTTTCCAAAACAGATTGTATTTTTAAGCAGAATGATCTTTTAAAATCGGATGGAGTGAAGTATATGTTTATTATAAAAGCATCGAATATAGAAATAGAATTAAATGGGAAAACAATTTTTAAAAATGGAAACTTAGACATAAAACAAAGTGAAAGGGTAGCATTAATTGGTGAAAATGGAGTTGGAAAGTCAACCTTTATTAATGCCCTTTTAGGTAATATTCCATTGAAAAAAGGAATTCTGCAAATTCACTATTCAAAAGATGAAATTGGATGGCTTTTAACAGATGAAGAGAATCAGGAAAACCTGTCAGCTAGGGAAGTGATTGAATCATTTGATCAAGAGCGATATTTCATCAAAAAGAATATAGAAAAGTATTTACTTGATTTGTCTAATGAAGAAAATCTTGCTAACTATAACGAGAGTTTAAGTAAATATTTAGAATTAGATGGCTATGATTGGGAAACAAAAGTAGATCAAGTTTTGAAGAAATTTCAATTACCGCAAGAGTTATGGAATATCCCATTCAGTCATTTAAGTGGTGGACAAAAAACAAAAGTTAAATTAGCAAAAGTAATGATGAAGCAACCAAAGTTATTAATTTTAGATGAACCAACAAATCATTTGGACACTGAGTCAATCCAATGGTTAACTGAATGGTTACAAAATTTTAAAGGTAGTGTCCTTTTTATTTCTCATGAACGAAAATTCATTGATGATGTTGCGACTGTTACAGTTGAATTAACTGAAAGTGGTACACTTAAGTATAATGGTGGCTATTCAACATACAAAATACAAAAAGAACATGAGCGAAAAACTCAGCAAGCACAATATGAAAAACAAGAAGCGGAAAAGAAAAAGCTTATTGAAACAATTAATCAATATAAACAATGGTTTACAAGCTCTCATAATGCTGCCAGTGAACGTGATCCTTTTGCTAAGAAACAAGCAGCAAAAAACGCATTAAGATTTAAATCAAAAGAAAAGGATTTAGATCGATTAGAGAAAAGAAAAGTAGAAAAACCAAAGGAAGTTAAAACAATTTCAGCGAGCTTTGAAAATGATTCATTTTCAGCAAAACAAATGATTACATTTGAAAAAGTTAATTTTTCATATGATGAAAAATCATTATTTAACCAAGTAGATTTTATTTTAAATCGAGAAGATCGATTAGCTGTAATCGGAAAAAATGGTTCTGGAAAATCTACATTTTTAAAATTATTAACAGGATTAATGATTCCTAATAATGGTGCTGTAAGACATAATCCCCAATTAAAAATAGGTTATTTTATGCAAGAGCTTGAAGCGTTAAATGAGGATTCAACAATTTTAAATGAAATTTTATCACTTCCAAATATGACTGAAACAGAGGCAAGAACAATTTTAGCATGTTTCCTTTTTAGAAGAGAGGATGTTTACAAGAATATTGCTCAACTAAGTATGGGTGAGAAATGTAGAGTTGCTTTCGTAAAATTATACTTTTCTGATTCTAATTTACTAGTGCTTGATGAGCCAACAAACTATTTAGATATACACACGAGAGAAAGAATTGAGGAAGCATTAGCTGCATACCCTGGAGCAGTAGTTGTAGTGTCACATGATCCATATTTACTAAAAAAGGTCTCAAATCGTGTAATTCATATTGAAAATGGAAATCTTTATGAATTCAAAGGATCTTTTGCAGATTGGAATGGAAGACAGAACATCTCAAACGATCAGCAAGCTTTATTAAATGAACGAATTAAATTACAACTAGAAATAGCTGCAATGAATGCAGAAGAAAAAGATACGGATGAAGAAAAGAAAGCTCAAATTTCAAAAATCGTCAAACTACAAAAGGAACTTGATGGAATAAATGAAAGGTTATTGACAGAGAGAAGGGAGAAAAAAGGGTAAGAGCATAAGAACTTAATTAAAAAAGTGCAGGGAAAATAAAAAACAAATCACTTAAGTTGGATTACTTATCGTGATTTGTTTTTTATCATATATTCCGAGTTTTACTTAACTATTTATCCCGCCTTTAGTACATCATTTACATCATGTATAACGACAAATGCTTTTGGATCAATTGTGTGAATTATTTTTTTTAGTTCAAATAGTTCTTTATTATTAAGAATAATATATAAGGACTCTTTTCTTAGACCAGAGAAATGGCCTTTTGCAGGATAAATCGTTACGCCTCGATTCATTTCATTTGATACGATTTGTGCAATTTCATTTGCTTGATCGGAAATAATCGTAATCGCTTTTTTAGGATTTAATCCTTCCATAATAAAATCCAAAACTTTAATACCGATATAAATAGAAATTACAGTATATAATGTTTTCTCAAAGCCGATTACAAAATAACCACCTAAAACGACAATTAGATCAAATAATAGTAAAGATTTACTAATACTCCACCCAAAGGATTGATGTACCATTTGAGCAAGAACCGTCGAACCACCTGTTGTACCACCAGCACGAAAGACAATTCCTAACCCCAGACCAATTAAAACACCAGCAAAAATAGTACCTAGTAAAGTTTCGCTAGTTGGTACGCCGTAACCGTCCGTAATTCGTAAGAAAAATGAAATCGCTACGATGGAAATAACTGTATAAATTATTAGTTGTTTCTTTAAATATTTATATCCAATTATTAACAAGGAAGCATTTAAAACAAAATATACAACATCAGGTGACCAGTTAAATAGATAATAAGTTATCATCGTAATGCCGGTAAAACCACCCTCAGCTAATTTATTCGGTATTGCAAAGAAATTAACACCGACTGCAAAAATAGCTGATCCAACAAGGAGATATAAAATATCTACGAAGTTTTTACGCACAGTTACCCCTCATTTTCTAACAGATTTTTTTCACTTCTATCATTCTACCTAATAATGAGTTTTGAATCAAAAAATTTCTATTAAACAAATTATCTATTATTAGTCATAGTTAGATACACGCCTACATAGGTTTATAAAGAGACAAGCTATTAAGGGGGAATCATTATGGTTTTTGCTACACCTGGAAAATCTGGTTCATTAATTACGTTTAAAAATCGTTATGACAATTTTATTGGTGGGGAATGGGTAAGACCAGTAAGAGAACAGTATTTTGGAAATGTATCGCCTGTAACTGGACAAGTCTTTTGTGAGGTGGCTAGATCGACTTCAGAAGATATCGAAAAAGCACTTGATGCAGCACATGGTGCAAAAGGTAAATGGGGGAGAATGTCAGTAACTGAGAGGGCAAATATTTTACATAAGATTGCTGATCGCATGGAAGCAAATAAAGAATATCTTGCTGTCGCTGAAACTTGGGAAAATGGTAAACCTGTTCGTGAAACTTTAGCTGCAGATATTCCTTTAGCAATAGACCATTTCCGTTATTTTGCTGGATGTATCAGGTCGCAAGAAGGATCACTCGGTGAACTTGATGGTGATACAGTGGCATATCATTATAAAGAGCCATTAGGGGTTGTCGGTCAGATTATTCCATGGAACTTCCCAATATTAATGGCTGTATGGAAGCTTGCACCAGCCCTTGCTGCAGGGAATTGTGTTGTTCTAAAACCGGCTGAGCAAACGCCAACTTCAGTGTTAGTTTTAATGGAACTAATTCAAGATTTATTGCCACCTGGAGTTGTTAACGTTGTAAACGGATTTGGACTTGAAGCAGGTAAACCATTAGCTTCAAGTGATCGAATTGCAAAAATTGCATTCACTGGTGAAACTTCAACTGGGCGACTAATTATGGAATATGCTTCAAAGAATTTAATTCCTGTTACATTAGAATTAGGTGGTAAATCTCCTAATATATTCTTTGAAGATGTAGTAGACAATGAAGAGTTTTTCGATAAAGCACTTGAAGGCTTTACGATGTTTGCTTTAAATCAGGGCGAAGTATGTACATGTCCTTCAAGAGCGCTTATTCATGAATCAATTTATGAGGAATTTATGGATAAAGCAGTAAAACGTGTTAAAGCGATTAAACAAGGAAATCCATTGGATCCTCAAACAATGATCGGTTCTCAAGCTTCGCACGAGCAATTGAATAAGATTTTATCTTATTTTGAAATTGGAAAGAATGAAGGTGCAGAAGTTTTAGTTGGTGGTAGTCGAAATGTTCTTGATGGAGAATTGAAAGATGGTTTTTATGTAAACCCTACTATTTTTAAAGGGAACAATAAAATGAGAGTATTCCAGGAAGAAATTTTTGGTCCTGTTGTTTCGGTTACTACATTTAAAACAAAAGAAGAGGCATTGGAAATCGCTAATGATACGTTATACGGATTAGGAGCGGGTGTATGGACTCGTGATATGGATACTGCTTATCGATTCGGACGTAATATTGAAGCAGGTCGAGTTTGGGTAAACTGCTATCACGCATATCCTGCACATGCAGCCTTTGGTGGGTATAAAAATTCAGGAGTAGGTCGTGAAACGCATAAAATGATGTTGGACCACTATCAAAATACAAAGAATCTGCTAGTTAGTTATTCACCGAGTAAACTAGGATTCTTTTAAAAATTTTTACACTCCAGTATTCATTTACTGGAGTGTTTTTACTTAATATAGAAACAAGGCATTTAAATAATAATTTTATAAAATCCAGACATAAAAACTAGTAGCTATTTATATGTTAAATAAAAAGTATAATTTGGAGGGACTAAATATGTTAAATCTAGCAATCTATGTATTTATCATTATAGTACTGTATAGTTTCATTCAATTATATTTAAACCGAAAGTGGAAATTAATCTATACTACGTATGGATATCAAAACTATTTTATGATTATTGGTAAATTGAAGAAGAATGGGATTGAGTATAAGACGAAATTACCGATGAATTTTAATGGTAGGAGATTTAATGAGAATACTCAATATGATATATATGTAAAAAAAGATTTAGAACATTTGGCATTACAGTCTTTATATCAAAATTAATACGGGCTCAACTGTAGGATGTTTGCGTTTTAGAGACGTTGGCTGAAATTTGGTCTAAGTCTTACAGCTTCTCCAATTCGAGCCGGGCATCCTTCATTTAGTTGCTAGAAAAGAAGAATGCTAGTTACTTTCCTTGATTATAATATTACCCCTGAAATGCTCCCGCTTAATACTTGTTTTTTATTCTGATTAGTACATAAGAAGGATGACATGATCGATATTCTATTCTCTTTTTTTTCAAATGTCTCGATTGTAACTTCACAGGTTGTTGTATTCCTGAGTAAACTGGTCTTAAAAATTCAAAATTTACCGTACGTGCTAGAACGTTATGATCTCCACCTATTTTTGTTGGTAAAGTTGCAGTCAACAAACCTTGAATAACTAGTCTTCCTTGTTCATCAGGCGTAATATGGTGTGCGCTGCGCATCACTAGAAACCTTCGTAAACAATTCAACGTCTTCTACTGTAAAAGTTCGTTCAAATGTAATAATATCGCCCACTTGTAATGACAATTTTTTTCACTCCTTATTAATAAAAATTTTAATTCTCTTAATTAAATAGTTCAATTTCTTCTTGTTCTATCCTTCAAAATTGCAAATAAAAAATCGACTAATAGTCGATTTGCTGTTTGATATCATTATACAAGGGTATTAATTACGAGGTGCCCATAAAATGACAGACACACCGATTAAACAGATTGCTGCACCGATCCAATCGTATAAATCAGGTGATTTTTTATCAACTCCCCACCCCCATAAGATTGAGAGAACGATAAATACGCCTCCATAGGCAGCATAAACTCTACCAAAGGAAGGGAAAATTTGGAACGTTGCAATGACACCATAAACTGCCAAAATAATCCCTCCGATTAATCCTAAATAAGCAGATTGACCTTCTCTTAGCCATAACCATATAAGGTATCCTCCGCCAATTTCAGCTAAACCGGCTAATAAAAAAATAAATATTGCAGTTATCAATGTTACTTCTTCCTTTCTATTATAAGAAAAATTGATGAAAACATATGTACAGATATATGCCCCTTATTTTAACAATAAAGACTAAAAGAAACTATCATTGTATTTGAATCATTAAATGTTTTTCATCGTTCTATTAGAAATGAATTTCGGTACTAATAGAACTATTCCCATCATAATTTTATAGAGGAAAATAATTTGAAGGAGGTGTATTGTTAGTTGTTAAAAGTTAATTTACGGCCCGTTGTTAGTAAGATTAATTTACCAACCGTTATGAAAACAGCTATTTTACCAGGTGATTCAGTTGAAAGATTATTTATTGCAACACAGGTAGGAGAGATTTTTTACATAGGAAATGGAGAAATCAGGACTTTTTTAGATATTCGCCCTCGAGTATTAAAATTAGGTGAGTCTGGAGGCTATGATGAACGTGGCTTGCTTGGGTTAGCATTTCATCCTAATTTTTATCATAACGGGTTGTTTTATCTTCATTATTCAGTAGCTGGTTCTCAGGGGCCAAGTGCTCTTTCTGACCCGTTTAAACCGAATCCATGTGATCCCAAAACATTAAATTTGAAATGGTTAAATAGGGAAACTCAATATAACCATATTGATACAGTTGAAGAATGGGTTCTACAATCAAATGGTCAGCCTCAAAAACGACGGGCTTTATTGAATATCAGAAGGCCGTTCTTGAATCATAATGGATTTAACACCTTAAATTTTTCACCCGAAACAAGTAAACTTGTTTTAACAACAGGAGATGGTGGCTCAGGCTATGATCCGTTTAACTTAAGCCAAGATAATTTGGAAATTGCGGGTAAAATAATTGAAATTGATGTAGATAGAAACATAAATGGCAATAATCCACCTATTGCCACTCGTTTTAATGAACTTCCAACAAGTATTCAAGAAACTCTCACGGTAATAGCTAAAGGAGTTCGTAATATATCAGGTATTTCATATCAAAGATATTATAATCAGTATATTAAATATGTTGGAAATGTCGGTCAGGATTTGGTCGAGTCGCTTTTTTCATTTGTTCATTATAAACCAATACCAGTCTCTCAGTTAGTCCAAATGAATTCTGAATTTGAGATGGAAGGATTTATAAACTTCGGCTGGAGAGGTTGGGAAGGTGCTTTTCCTACTTCGACAATAAAAGGATGCACTGAAAATCCAGATGTGGATGAAAAAACAATAGTTTATTACGATCAATCAGTAACACTTTCAGCGAGCCGTCTTCCACCTTTAACTAGCTATTTTCATAAAGATCCAAGACCAGATAAATTTGAAGGAACTGCACTTACTGGAGTCAAGCCATATATGGGAAATGAAATACCTAGTTTAACTGGTAGCGTTGTGTTTACTGATTTGGTACAAAAAGGGTCCCAAGCACAGGTTAAAGGAGTTTTAGCTTATACAAAATTAAGACCAGATGGAAAACAAAGTGATTTCAGTGTGATACAAACAGATTATGACTTTGAATCTCAACCGGCTTATTATGTAGGTTTGGGAACGAATTTAAATCAAACAAAAATCTATTTAGCGGTTTATGGTTCTATGAAAGTGACTGACTTAAACATGGGTACGATTTATGAAATTGTACCGTGAACTTTTAGTCAATTTTGTTTTATGAGTTTAACAACCACTGAGGTAATAATACACTCCAGTGGTTGTTTTATTAAGCGGATAATTGATGTTTTTCATATGAATAGGGCCATGCTTAAACATAAAAGCTAGTTTGTCATTGCAAAGAGTGTTATTTATCGGAATAAAAATGTATAAATACAAGATCACAATCAGACCTTGGGAAGGAGAATGTATCTAGGTTGATCATTACTTAGCCTTCGTAAATTTTTTACCATTTCGATCGTCAAGGCAAGAAACTTCAATCAATAAATCATTAAATGTTGTGAAATAAAAGCCATAACTATTACCTCTCATTGTATAAGGTTCCTTATCTATTTGGATGCCCCCAGCTATTAAACGGTCATACTGTTGATCGACTTCACTTGCCGTTTCCACTAAAAAACCTACATGAAAAGCTTCAGGGTATTTAATTTCCACTTGCTTCTTAAATGCCTTTGGATCACTTAACACGAGAATAAATCCATTCTCATCACTTAAGACTACAAGAGCTTTTCCTTTTTGTTCTAGGAATTTAAAATCAAAAAATGTTTCAAAGAATTGTCTAGCTTCTGATAAATCATCAACACATAAATTTAAATGATTCAACTTCATTCACTTTACTCCTTTTAACAAAGATAGTTTGATCTATATATACTCTAGTTGTTTAAAGTTAAAACAACTAGAGTATATATATGTCATTAAATTGGTAAAATATTCCTTTTATGAATTCTACTTTTATAGTTATAGGTTATAAAGAAAATAAGTATATTTTAAGAATTACAGCTAGTTTTTTTGAAGTAAATGTCAGATAAGTGGAATAAAATGGAATCTTTTGATAAAGTTGAATTAAACATAATCATCGTATATTGGGGAGAAAATCAATGGGATATATTATGGATTTAAGAAAAGTTGTAGGTAGCAGACCAATCTTAATGGCAGGTGCAAATGTTATTCTACTATTTTCACAAAAGAGAGTATTATTACAATTAAGAAAAGATAATAAGACTTGGGGATTACCTGGTGGATCATTAGAGTTGGGAGAAAATTTAGAAGAAGTGGCTAAAAGAGAATTGAAGGAAGAAACTGGTTTAACAGCATTAAATCTTGAGTTTTTTAACATTTTTTCTGGAAAAGAATTTTATTATAAATATCCTCATGGAGATGAGGTATATAATGTCATTGCGACTTATATATGTACTGAATATACTGGTAAATTAGAGAAAGAGGAAAGTGAAGTGCTCGAGTTAGGCTTTTTTAGTTTTTATGACCTTCCATCAGAAATTAATCCATCTGAACTTCCTATTTTAAATTCGTTTAAGGATTCTAACGATTGAACTTAGAATGTGGAAGTTAGACCATATAAAGATAAAAAAAGGATCTTTTTGTAAGATCCTTTTTTTCATTTACAATAATATATTAATTGATATTTTGTTAAACCTTTAAAAATTAAGTATTTTTTTATAAGGTCTAAATTACAATATTAGCTTTTTTGTTCTATGTTATTTTACAGTTGAAGTTGCTGCTTCGTTTTTGCAGTTTTCGCAAGTTGAATAGATTTTCACAACTTTTTTATACTCCGCGTACTCAATAGTTTCTTCGCATTCTTTACAGATTAAAATTTGCATTAGAAACACCTCCTAAACCCACTATAACACGTTCGAATCACGATTTCTCCAGGGACTTTACCCACCCTGTGGACGTGAATTGTCCCAGTTGAAAAAACGTTGAAATAGCAAGGTTTTCAAGCGGAAATGGACTTAAAAAAATTTTTTCTCGGTTTGAAAAAAACGAAAATTAGTACCTTGTGATTATGTTTCTGGTATCAATTTCGTCCATGAGAAACTAATAACAATTTTTATTTTATTGATTATCTAAAAAAAGACATTTTAATTGAAATGACCTCCCGACTAACGTCAAGAGGTCATCTTCATTCAAGCGATTTTAGTGAATAGGCAAACCCCAGGATTCTTGCAATTTTTCAAGACCAGATTGATTTGTTACCTTAAGATTGATTTGTTTGTTGGTGACTTTTTTCTCCATCAAACTATAAGAATCCCCATCTCTCAAGCCTGGCCAATAAACACTTCCTGCACCAATCGCATTAATTTTTTTGCTCATTGCACGAACATAGTTAATATCATTTTTACTCTTTTTTACCGAATAATCCAAGCCGCTTTTCAATGGTGCTCCCCACTCGGTAATGATGGCACGATCGGAGTATTTTCCAATTTCGGTTGTTAAAATATTGGACCATCCAGTTTCTGTGAGGGAATTAATATGTACATACCCTGCATAAAACGCATAGCAGTGAACGGCAAGCATTGTTCCGTCAAGTCGTTTGTCATCACCTAAAGGATTTATATAAAGAGCGGCCAAACCAATTCCATCAAGAATTACATTTTTCTTCGGAACATCGAAACTTGTTAGCCAATCATTATAAAGATTACGTAAATCTTTTGTATTATAGCCATAAGGCTCATTAACGGGTTCAAAATAGCAGTTGGGGTTGTTTCCATATTTTTTGATAACAGTTCTCCACATACTAAAATATTTTTCGAGATCTTCAGGTTTTCCATTTTTCGGAGGCCAATAGCAAAAAATCACTTTGCCTCTCTCTAATGCAGCATCAATAGCCCCTGTATAAGTTCTCCAATATTTTGCGACTGTCGCTTCATTAATGGGTAGCCTGACTGTGTTAGCACCTGTTTCGTCGAACATCTGCCCGATGATTTGTCGGCCAACTTCTTTGGCAGAATCGTATGTATCATTTTTGGTCAGTCCACTTACATAAATGACGCCATCAACAAAATTGTCGCGCTCATCCGCCCAATTCACACCCCTTATTCCAGCTGACAGCGGTGAAGTAGTTTTTTTAACGTTAATTTTAATAAGATTTAAAAATGCAAAAGAAGAGGCAAAAAGTAAAATAATGGATCCTAAAATGGATACTACTATAAAAGTTACTCTTTTTACTATTTTCATAATTTCCCCCTCAACTAATTAATCTTTTGTAAAATTTATGGCAGGAGAGTTGAATAAAGAATGTTATAATTTAAAATGTAATTGTTAAAAAGTTCCAATTTAAAATTAGGGGGTAAGAATGAAAAAAATCTTAGTTATAATAGCGATTTTAATAACGGGGTTCGTAGGGATAAAAGGTTATTTTCTTTTTCAAAGTGGCTTTGATATTAAAATAAAAAATCAAACAAATAAAAATGTAACAGGAATATATTTGACCTATGATCATTTTAAAACTGATATAAAGATACCTACAATTGCTTCACATAAGGACTATAAACTAAATATAAAACCCTCTAAGGATGTTGGAGAGAGTACAATGGAGCTTCAGTATAAAGACAATAAAGGTAAATTACATACAGAATCAGTTATTGGGTATTTTGAAGGTGATTATTCAGGAAATATATTAATTACGATCAAATCTGTTTATGAAGATGGAAAACTTAAAATTAAAATTAAGGAAGATATTTCATTATATTAAATTATTTTTCTTATTAAAATCTCCTTGTTTGTTAAACAAGTTTCATAGAATATTGCAGTAAATGGCAGTTAAGTTGCATAAGAATATGTTTGAATGATTATCTAAGCATAAACATTTTTATTTAAAGTTAGATTTATATGTTTTTTTCGGAGGAATATTAATGCAAATATTATCTAAAGTTTCGATTCCAAATTATCTTACAAAGAGGTTTTTTGTTCTTTATAGCATTCCTTTTTTATTAAGCGTTCTCTTGATATTTCTAACAGATCCTTTAAAGGTTGTTGATTTGTTCTATCAAACTTTATTTTTATCAATTTTCTACGTAGGCATACCTATAGGACTTGTATTTTTACCTTATTATGGATATTTTTATTTACTTCAGAAATATTTTAAAGTGACTTATGTAGTATCAGTAACTGCCTTAATTACAACAATAATCGCACTAATTATAGTGTTTATAGTCGTTCAGAATACATATAAATCATATGAAACTCGAAGCTACTTAACAAAAGAAACGACAAGTCAATTGTCAAAAAAGTCTATTGAATTATTTGAAAATGAAACAGGTGTTAAAGGAAAAGTAAAAAAAGTTAAAATGGTTAGTAGATATAACGATGCTGATAATGGGGACTTTACACTTATTCGAAAAAGATATTATGACATTGAAGTTGTTACGAAAAATCCATCAGATTTACAAAAAATTCCAAGGCGCTATAAATTTATTAGTGTTGATGGGAAATGGATTTTAAAAAAGAAAAATGAAGAATGGTTCTTAAATTAGGATCATGTATTTATGTTTTTCCAATTTAACTAACGCATTTAAAGAAGGTAAGCGAACTGAACTTGTTTTAGGTGACTCAAGAGAATTTTCAATTCCCAACAGAAAAAGGAAATTATGTATTAGTAGTGGAATTTGTAATTCGCCTGGCAGTGATCATTATGTAGGGAATGTTATTATTATGTAAGTTGATTATTTAAATTAGAGGTACTTCAGAAAAATTTTGATATTAATTAAACGTAGCAACGCTCAGAATTTACTCTGAGCGTTTATTCATTTATTGAACTAGGTTTATGATTAAAATCAATCAAATAGTTTAATAATCTTTCAGTTCAATCTCGTTGGCAGCTTTAGCGATCATTCTCGTAATCATTTTAAACATTCCATTCATTAAGATGGGAAAACGTAACATTGCATTGCGTAATAAAATTTTGAAGTTTGATTTTTCAATCATTCCTCCAGCAGTTAATAGTCCTATTTTTTGGTTTTTTTCAACAAACTTTCTCATCTCTTTTTCATAGGAAATAAAGGCTTTTTTGTAATCACCATTAGCACCTTTCAGCTCTCCCGCAAGTACATATGCTCCGACAAGGGCTAGGCTAGTACCTTGACCTGAAAGGGGAGATGGACAATAAGCCGCATCACCTACTAATGTAATTCGACCATTTGACCAGGTTGGCATGTGAATCTGACAAATTTCATCAAAATAAAAATCTGTAGCTTCATTCAATTTTTTGAGCAAGTTCGGTGTTTCCCAACCTTTAAGTTCTTCAAAAGCATTTTTAATAAGATTCTTTTGTTCTTCCGTATTATAACGGTCATACTTAAGTGGCTCGGATTGGAACACTAACATACCCTTTGCTTCCTTGTTATCATTTGCGCTATACATTCCAACAGTTTTACCTGGAACCGTATAAAGCATTTGAGAATGGTTGAGGTTAAGATAATTCTCAAATTCAAAAATCGAGATATAACATCCGAGAGTACGTTTAAACTGTTCTTCGTCACCAAATTTCAACGTACGAACGTTGGAATGGATTCCATCGGCCCCTATAATTAAATCAAATGTATCTGGTTTCGTATTAATAAATTGAACTTCTAGCCCTGTCATAGACTCATTTATAGAGGTAATTGAATCGCCCCAAATATATGTAACTTTATCCTTGGTCAAATCGAACAAAATCTTACTAATATTCTCACGCATAATTTCGATATCCATTCCTTGCTGATTACCCATACTTGCTTCACTTATTTGACCTTTAATCTTACCTTTATCGTTCACGAAGTAAACACCAGTCATATGAGTATCTAATGAACGAACTTGATCAAGAATACCCATTCGATCAAGAACAGAAATTGCAGCACCACGGATATCGACAGCAAACCCCCCTGGGCGTAACGCGGGAGCTCTTTCTACTACAGTCACGTCGAAACCAAAGCGATCAAGCCAGTAAGCAAGTGCTGGCCCTGCAATGCTCCCTCCGGAAATAAGAACACGCATCGTTTGCTTCATAATTTTTTAATCACTCCTAATCAAAAAAAATTAAACAACATAACAACAATATATTCACTGTTTTTTTACTTATGTACTTTCGTGAAATTACAACAATGATTCAGGGGTGCATGGCTGAATGTTGATTTTTTTAGTAAAATTATTTATTTGAATTAAATGGCAGGATAGCTTAAACGAGGAAAGCAACATTGTATTGTCGAAATAAGGAATTCAAGAGCGACTAATTTATAAAGCGAATAAATTGAAGTAAATTGCAATTTCCATTGTAATAAAAGGCAAATAACCCAAGTTACATAATGTGACTAGATATGTATAATTATTTTAATAGTAATAACCGTTTTCATAGTAAACTAGTTATTTTTTTGGAGGAGTCAATATTGGAATTTAAATATGCAGGATTTTGGATAAGATTATGCGCATCTATAATTGATTATTGTATCATTTTTTTATTAGGTTTCATTCTAAGTCCGTTGCTTCTTAGTTTCTTTACTAACACAAATATTACATACAACCTACTCATTGATCTCATCGGTATTATTTACTTAATGCTTTTGCCAGCTACAAAATTGCAAGGGACAATCGGAAAGGTCACTGTTGGCATTAAAGTAATCAATAAAGATGGAAGTAAGTTATCTGTATTTGAGGCAATTAGCCGTTGGTTGGCTCAAGTTGTTTCCAGTTTCATTTCATTCATTGGTTATATAATGATAGCTTTTTCAAATAGGAAAACAGCATTACATGATAAATTAGCCAATACTTATGTCGTGTATAAATAATATATTAAATTGATAAACTTATGACATCTAATTGGAGCTTTTTAAAGCTCCAATTTTCTTTTAGTGAGTTTTTTAAGAAGGAAAGTGAATTCATTTATAGAACTTTCAAGTATAATGATCTGAGTAACACAACTGATTTGCCTAATATAAAAAATAAGAAGGTGATTCTTTATGACAAATAAAGTAAAGATAAAAGATATTATTGAAGAAATGGAAATGCAAATTGATGGTTATCGTTCATTTATTAAAATAAGAACTGGTGAAGTTTTTTCGGTTGCTGAAGATGATCTTATTGATGCTGAAGATGAAAAAACTATGGATGATTTACAAGATTGGCAGATAGAAAATTTAGAAATCGCAAATGAAATTGTGGAAAATTTTTAGGACTATAAAAGAATTACCTTCAAAATATGAAATTGATGAATATAAAATGGTTAAAGACTTTTGTTTAACAATTAAAGATGTGAAAATTCAAAACATATTAATGATAACAATCGAAGGAAAAGGCGCATTTAGAAGATTTAAAGATGCAGTTATAGAATTTAATATTGAAATGGATTGGTATAGTTTTCGTGACAGACGCTATAAAGACTTAGCGATCGAATGGTGTCAAAATAATGATATTGAGTACATAGATTAGAAAGATAAAAATGAAGGGTTGAGCGATTTGTGGTTGACTTACAGGTAGCTTAAGCCAAATCAAAAAATAAAATGAATCCCTTCAGATTTCGCTGAAGGGATTTTTAACGTTTTCCTATGTAATTAGTTTGAACTAAATGCCAGTTTAGTTTAACACTTCCCCAAGATTGTCTAATTAGATCGTTAGTTAATTCAACAGAGCCAATCTTCTAAAAATAATTAAAGTAATTTCAACCCATAACCAGCAATAAAGGAAAGAAAATAATAAAATAATTACAACTGAATAGATGGAAAAAGAATCAGAAAATCCCGGTCCTAAGACTGGAAAGTGGAAAAGAAATAATAGACTCATAATACCTAACATTAAAAGAGTCGCTCCAGTCGCAATGATCGATAATCTATTTTTAAAAAAGTGAAAACCCAAGCCTAAGCCAAGTCCCATTAATCCTGTTGTAAAAGGAAATACAATCAGTTCAGTTGGCTGTAAGATGAATAACAACATGATTGTTAGAAAATAGGACTTTACTCCATCCGTAATGGAAAACATGGAACATAAAAGAATAGGTGCAGTGGCAAGTGGACTTAAAAATAATCCTATACCTGGTAATAGACCACCTGAAGCTTGAAAGAGTGCAGCAATACAAGCAAAAATAGAAGCTAAAATAAATTTCTTGGTTTTATTTTGTTTAGTAAATTTTAGTTGAAACAATCGGATCTCCTCAGTGATCGGTTTGAAAAAAAACACATTTTCACCTCATTTAAACTACGATATACATCATATATATGAGAATAATCCAATAGCAATACGCCAAACATGATATGGTTGGATGATGAATTATTGATAACAAACACAAATAAATGTATGATAAATACGTTGAGAATTGCATGAAAATTTCAAAATTGAAGGGGGAAAGCTATGAATATTAAAATTGACAAAGAATATGTGATACAAACTGCTAAACAATTACTAGAGTTTAATAGCCCAAGTGGTTTTTGCTTTGAAATTATGGAGTTAATTCAGTCTTGGACAAATAGTTTAGGGTATGATTTTGAAACGACTAATAAAGGTTGTGGCGTAATCACTATTCCTGGTAAAAGCAATGAGCAAGTCATCGGATTATCAGCACATGTTGATACTTTAGGGGCAATGGTTCGATCAATTACAAGTAAAGGTACTTTAAAATTTACAATTATTGGTGGACCAATCGTACCAACTCTTGATAGTGAATATTGTCAAATTAGAACGCGTGAAGGAAAAATATATACAGGTACATTTTTATCGACAAGTCCATCAATTCACGTATTCGAAGATAGTAAAACAAAAAAACGTGATCCAGAAAACATGGAAGTTCGTATTGATGAATGTGTTAAGTCAAAAGAGGATGTATTAAATCTTGGAATTAGCCCTGGGGATTTTATTTTCTTCGATCCAAAAACGACAATTACTGAAAGCGGATTTATAAAATCTAGATTTATTGATGATAAAGCAAGTGTGGCATGTTTAATTGGCTTACTTGAATTATTTAAAAGGGAAAAAATTGTACCTACATATACAACAAAATTATTTATTTCAACGTATGAAGAAGTTGGACATGGTTCTTCTTATATCCCATCAGATATTACTGAATTAATTTCAGTTGATATGGGTTGTATTGGAGATGATTTAAGCTGTACTGAATACGATGTTTCGATTTGTGCAAAAGACTCTGGTGGACCATATGATTACAATATGACGACTGATTTAGTCAACTTAGCAAAAGAAAATGAACTTAGCTATGCAGTAGATATTTATCCAATGTACGGTTCTGATACAGTTGCTGCTTTACGCGGAGGACAAGATATTCGCGGCGCGTTAATTGGACCAGGTGTTCATGCTTCTCATGGTATGGAAAGAACGCATTATAGTGCGATGGAAAACACGATGAAATTATTGTATTTATATTTAACAAAGTAATAATGTGAAAAAGCTGTTGTAAATCAACAGCTTTTTTACATTAATAATTTAATTTTTGAACCCCGTTTAATTGACTATCAAATCGGTCCTCACCATTTGTTTTTACATTTTTCTTTAATGTAAATGTATAAAAATAGGCAGAGACTGACTCACGCTTTTTTTCTTGGAGTTTGTCTAATAATAGTTTCTTTGTACCAGCACCAACGACACCATCACTAGTTAATCCATTATCTTGTTGAAATGCTCTTACTGCCTGATCTGTGCCTTTAGCAAAGTAACCATCGACCCCGTTTGTAGAGTAACCTAATTTTGTTAATGTATCTTGCAGCCATTCAACCTCTGAACCAACACTTCCAAGTTGTAAACTAGTAGGAATATCGGTAGGTTTTGTTACAACAACACTACCAGAATCATCATCAAACAAATGATTTGCAACTGCTATGTCTTCAAATGACATGTTTGATGAAGTGATTAAAACAGTCGTATTTTTCTGTACACGATCAAATAACCATTCTACTTCTTCATCATACATCCGTACACAGCCGTGACTAGCATAAGTTCCAATAGAACTTGGATTATTATTTCCGTGGATTGCATAGGTTGTACCCCATGTCCCTCTAGCATTTAAACCCAACCACCTATTACCAAGCGGATTCCTCGGATCACCACCAGGAATATTCTCCTTATAATAAGGGCGATTAACAATTTTAACGACGATTTTAAACTTGCCTTCAGGAGTTAGATCCTGACTCTTACCAGTTGCAACTTTAAAAACTTTTACCAATTTACCATTCTCATAAAAAGCTAATCTATTAATCGATTTGTTAATAATGATAAATTGCGAAACAGGTTTTGTTTCTTCGGCGTAAGTCTGAACAAAAGAAGTGCTCAAAAATAAAAGTAGTACTATGAAAAAAATAAAACAGCGCTTTAACAACTTTCTCCCCCCAACAATATATAGAAAATACATAGCTTTATATATTATGAAAGGATTGCTTGTCCTATCTAATAAAAATAGTAAAAAAATAGTTTTATTTTAATAAGTCAAAGTCTGATATTGGGTTAAAGGTAAAATACCTGTTAAGTATTATTAATAAAGAAAAATGTAAATGTTTGCATTAATGAACAATCTTGTTAAAATAGAAAATGTAAGCGTTTAAATAGGGTTTGTGAAATATTGATTTTTACAACTAGGACACTTTTACTACCAAAAAATGCACACGATTGCACAGTTTTAGTAAAAGGGTTTGAGATTTAAAATTTCACGTAGCATATTAAACTATTTAGAAAAAATAACAATTAATTTTTTTAGTTTTTAAGATTTATACATAATCTAGGAGGCAATTTAAATGGAGAAAAAATGGTGGCATAATAGTGTAGTTTATCAAATATATCCTAGAAGTTTTATGGATAGTAACGCTGATGGAATCGGTGATTTAAAAGGAATAATTGAAAAGCTTGATTATTTAAAGCTTTTAGGAATAGATGTAATATGGTTGAGTCCTGTATATAAATCTCCTAATGATGATAATGGTTACGATATTAGTGACTATTGTGACATTATGGAAGAGTTCGGAACGATGAATGATATGGATGAACTAATATCAGAAGCGAATCATCGAGGGATTAAAATCGTAATGGATTTAGTTGTGAATCATACATCTGATGAGCATCCGTGGTTCATTGAATCTAGAAAGAGCAAAGATAACCCATATAGAGACTATTATGTTTGGAGAGATCCTGTGAATGGAAGAGAACCAAATGACCTTCCTTCTGTATTCAGTGGCAGTGCATGGGAATATGATGAACAATCTGGACAATACTTCTTGCATTTATTTAGTAAAAGGCAGCCAGATTTAAATTGGGAGAATCCAAAAGTACACGAAGAAGTATATAATATGATGAACTTTTGGCTTGATAAAGGAATTGGTGGGTTCCGAATGGATGTAATAGATTTAATTGGGAAGATTCCTGATCAAGAGATTACAGCAAATGGTCCAAAGTTACATGAATATTTGCAAGAGATGAATAAAAAGACTTTTGGAAATCATGATGTTCTAACTGTTGGTGAAACTTGGGGAGCTACGCCAGAAATTGCAAAGCTTTATTCGGATCCAGCTAGAAATGAATTAAGTATGATTTTTCAATTTGAGCATATTGGTCTTGATCAAGAAGAAGGGAAGGAAAAATGGGATTTAAAGCCACTAAATTTGTTAGAGCTAAAAGAAGTTTTTAATAAGTGGCAAACTCAGCTTGATGGAAAAGCTTGGAATAGCTTGTTCTGGAATAATCATGATTTACCACGAATTGTTTCTAGATGGGGTAATGATAAAGAATATCGTATTGAAAGTGCGAAAATGCTTGCTACAATCCTTCATTTAATGCAAGGTACACCTTATATTTATCAAGGTGAAGAAATTGGAATGACAAATATTCGATTTGAAAGCATAGATGAATATGACGATATTGAAACGAAAAATATGTATAATGACCGTATTTCAAAAGGATACAAGCATGAAGACATAATGGAATCGATTTATACAAAAGGTAGAGACAATGCACGTACTCCAATGCAATGGAATGAAGAAAAGCATGGAGGTTTTACAAAAGGAAACCCTTGGTTAACAGTAAATCCGAATTTTACTAAAATAAATGTTGAAGAATCGATAAACGATCCAGATTCAATTTTTCATCATTATCGCCAGTTAATTCATTTGCGAAAAGAAAATCCTGCAATTGTTTATGGTTCTTTTAAAATGCTTGCTGAAAAGGATGAAAAAGTATTTGCATATGAAAGACAGTATAATGGCGAAAAATTCCTAGTTGTAGCTAACTTTACAAATGAGGAATCAAAATTTAGTCATAGTAATAGCTATGATGAAGTAAGTATAATTTTAAGTAATTATAAAGATTCAAGCTTAACGGGTGTGAATAATAGCTTAAGACCGTATGAAGCAATTGTTTATAAAATTAAATAATTAAATTTATTAAAAATAGTTTGACATTTTAAAGTCCACTCGTATATGATAAGAATATCAAATAAGAAGGAGGTAGGTTAACATGATGATTGTAAGAAAATTAAACTGTGAAGCATCACAAAATTTCATAATGATTATGAACCCTATCTCTACGCAGGACGGACCACGATGAAATTTAGATTTCAATTGACGATCTAGCCATGGGTTTATATTACCCATGGCTTTTTTGTGCCAAAAATAAACGATTCATTTCTGTTTGTTTTTGGGCGAAACGTTTCTTTATGGCCATGGGGTATGGAAAATATTCCCATGGTCTTTTTGTTGTCAAAAAAAGTGGAGGGTTGCGTAGAGTTAGGTTAATTGATACAAGGGAGGTATAATTTTGTCTCGAATTTTAAAATATGTCTTTAGGCATAAGCTTTCATTTATTATTGGTTCAATTTCAATGGTTTTAGTAATAGGTGTGGATCATTTAATTCCTTATTTACAAATGATTCTTATCGATGATGGTATTACGAAAGGAAAAGCATCTGTTGTCCTACCAGTTATTGGAGGTATTATAGGTGTCACAATCATTAAATCAATTTTTGGTTATGTAAAAGAATATTTATATGACTTAGTAAGTTCGAAGGTACATGAAGATATAAAAAATGATATGTTCAAGCATATTCAAAGTTTTGAATTTAAGTATTTTGACTCGATGAATACGGGTGAATTACTCTCAAGGATTAATGAAGATGTCGAAAATATCTGGCAAACAATTGCGTTTGGACTAAGATTGTTTGTTGAAAATATTATTTATTTTACTGTCAGTACAGTTATCTTATTTTTAATTAATTGGCAGCTGGCACTAATCTGTTTAGCAATTATGATCCCAATTGGATATATGGGGACGCGTTTAAATCGCTTACTTAATAAAGGTTACGGTAAAATAAGTGACCATACAGCTGAAATCAATACAACAGCTCAACAAAATATTGCGGGTGTAAGATTGGTTAAAGCATTTGCTAGAGAAAAGCATGAGACTTTGAAATTTTTGAAAATGAATCGTGGCTATTATGATTTAAATATGGCTCAAGCTAAAACAATGCGTAAATATTTTCCTAATATTGAATTTCTAACAAATATTGCGCTTGTAGCAATGATTATCCTCGGTGGATATTTCGTTTTACAAAATAGTATGACGCTAGGTGAACTAGTTGCATTTAGTGGATATATTTGGAACTTAATTTGGCCGATGAGAATGTTAGGCTGGTTAACAGATGTACTTTCTAAAAACCAAGCTTCTGCGAAGAAGATTTTTGAAATTTTAGATCGTAAAACTGCAATTGAAAACAAAGAAGGTGCATATACACCGAATTTAGTTGACGGTTCAGTAGAATATAAAAATGTAAGTTTCAAATACAATGATGAAATTGTCTTAAAAGATATTAATCTATATATTCCAAGCGGTAGTAAAGTAGCGATTATGGGAACGACAGGTGCTGGGAAATCTTCAATTCTTCATCTGATTGGACGCTCATACGATGTGGCTGAAGGAGAAGTTCTAGTAGATGGCGTTAATGTGAAAGATTTTAATCTTACATCTTTACGTCAAAATATGTCTCTCGTTTCTCAAGATACATTCCTTTTCTCAGATACGATTGAAAACAATATTAAACTAGGAAACCCAGAAGCTACAATGGATGAAATCCGTGAGGCTTGCCGTATTGCTTGTTGTTTAGACTTTATTGAAGATCTAGAAGAAGGTTTCAACACGGAAATTGGTGAACGAGGAATTGGATTATCTGGCGGCCAAAAACAACGTATATCAATTGCCCGCGCATTACTAAGAAACGCTCCAATCCTAATTTTAGATGATGCAACTTCTGCATTAGATATGGAAACGGAGTATGAATTATTACACAATTTAAATAAACGTTTCTCACATAGTACAACATTTATCATTGCTCACCGTATTTCAGCAGTGAAAAATGCCGATGTAATTTTATTTGTTGAAAATGGAGAAATAGTTGAAAAAGGAAATCATAAACAATTACTTGATAAAAAGGGAAGATACTTTGAAGTGTACGAAGAACAATTCAAAGATTTTGAAACAGTAGAAAGCGGGGTGGTCTAATGGCACAAAATACGATTAATCGTGATGAAGACCAACTAAATCGGAGTAAAACCGAGCTTATTCTTAGGCTCGGGACGTATTTAAAACCATATAAATTAAAAACATTTTCCGTTATTTGTTTAATGTTATTTGTAATGATTATTGGGATATTAAACCCATATTTACTAAAGGTAGCGATTGATACAAATATTAAAAATCACGATGTAAAAGGCCTCATAATGATTGGAGCTGTACTATTAGCACTAAATTTCTTAGCAATGATTGCCTCAAAAATACGTTGGACGATGATTAGCTCCGTTACAAATAATATTTTAGTAAATATTCGTCATGAGCTTTACACCCATATTCAAAAACTTTCCTTTACGTTTTTTGATAATCGACCAGTTGGGAAAATTTTGGCTCGTGTAATGGGGGATATTAGTGCTCTCCAAAATTTATTCAACCAAAGTATTCAAACATTAATTCCGGAATTACTAAGCTTAGTTTGCGTTACAGTCGTGATGTTTATCTTAAATGTAAAACTTGCAATCGCATCAGTATCAATTCTTCCATTTTTGGCAGTTGCCATGTTTTATATTGAAACACGTGCACGTAAAAGATGGGATGATTACAGAAAAAAACGTTCAAATTTAATTGCGTTTATACATGAAGATTTTTCAGGAATAAAAGTAGTTCAGTCCTTTGCGAAAGAAAAAGATAAAGAAAAAGACTTCAAAGAAAAAGTTTCTGAATTAATGGGCTCATTCATGAGAGCAGTAAAAATGAATGACTTCTTCTGGCCATTAGTTGAGCTTTCTTGGGGTGTTGGTACTGTAATTGTATTTTATGTTGGATATAAGCTTGTAACTAGTCAAGATATTGAAGTCGGAACATTAATCGCATTTTCAATGTATATTGGCATGTTCTGGCGTCCAATTATGAACTTATCTAACTTTTATAATACATTAATATCAAACTTCTCGGCAGCTGATCGTATTTTTGACATTATGGATATTGATCCAGAAATTATTAGTGAAGAAAATGCACCTCCAATTGGACGAATTAATGGTGAAGTTCAATTTAGAAATGTGACTTTTGGTTATGATGAAAAATCTACAGTCCTAAAAAATGTAAATTTCACAATAAATCCTGGTGAAAAAATTGCATTGGTAGGTGCAACCGGAGCAGGGAAAACGACGATTGTTTCACTTTTAAGTCGATTCTATGATCCTTTAAAAGGTAAAATCTTAGTAGATGGTAACGATATTAAAAAAGTAGATTTAGAATCTTTTAGAAGTCAAATGGGAATTATGCTACAAGATACATTCCTATTCTCAACATCGATTATGGAAAATATTCGATACGGTAAATTAAACGCTACAGATGAAGAAGTAATTGCTGCAGCTAAAGCAGTTCATGCACATGACTTTATTATTAAAATGGAGAATGGGTATGATACGGATGTAAACGAGAGGGGTTCAAGACTTTCATTAGGTCAAAGACAATTAATCTCTTTTGCCCGTGCTCTACTAGCTGATCCTAGAATTTTGATATTAGATGAAGCTACTTCGAATATCGATACACATACAGAGAAGCTTGTCCAAAATGGAATTGAAAAGCTATTAGAAGGTCGTACTTCATTTGTCATTGCCCACCGATTATCTACAATTCGTGACTGCGACAAAATTATGGTAATCGGAAACGGAAATGTCGAGGAAAGCGGTACACATGAGGAGTTATTAGCATTAAAAGGACATTATTATAAATTATACATGGCGCAGTATAGCTTTATTAATGATGGAGCATAATTGATTTGTTTTAACTAGATTGGGGCTGTCTCAAAAGTCAGGTTAACTGACGTATGAGCGGCTCTTTTTTATTTGAAAATCTACTGCTGCTATGTGTGAGGGTATTTCAACGGCGTTTTTCATTTGTAGTTGATCTAATCGAGCTTTTTTAGCTATTTTTGTATGTTCTTATCAAGTTTTTATATAGACAGAGGGCATATTTGCAAGTTTTCTATTTGAAATAATCTGCTTTTGTCTGAAATATAGGACGGAATACCTTAACTGGTTGGGGTACTTTTAAATTTTAATTGCTGTTATTAGGATTTTAATTGTAGTTATGAAAAATTTAATTGCGATTTTCAAATTTTAATTGCAGTTTCACTAATTTTAATTGCAGTCCACTGTTTAATTACGATTCTTAAATTTAAATTGTAGTTTCGCTAATTTTAATTGCAGTCCACTATTTAATTGCGATTCTAACAACCTTATTTGCAGGTAGGACAGCCATTTTTATGCCAAAAATCTAAAATTAGAACTTTGAAAATGAATTATTACGAATTTTTAATATAAGAATTAATTCTATGAATCTTGAAAAATCAACTTAACATAAGTAGATGAAATATCTTTATTTTCTGTTTTTTTCTAATGTTAAAATAGTAGTGATTAAAATATTTTTGCGAAAATGGAGGTCAAGTATGAAACTTAATTATGAAATTAATTTGGATGATTATATTGAATTTAATTTACATCACTTAAAACACTCTAAAACTGTTCAAAAGTCTTTAATTAACCAACGAATCGCTGTAAGTTTAATCTATTTAGTAATACCATTTTTAATTTCCTTTCTTTTCAACCAACCGCTTTTTGGTTATTTACTTGCCTTTTCGTTAGCAGCTATTCTTTGGTTCATTTATTTTCCAAAGTATTTCTACCGTTCGTCAAAAAACAAAATGATTAAGCATTTAACTGAAAAAAACGATCAATCATTATTCGGCGAACATTCTCTAAAGGTAGATGAGCATGGGATTAAAGAAATTACACAATCAAGTGTTCATGAAATAAAGTGGGATGATATAGTTGAAATAAAGGGAACGAAGAATTACTTTTATATTTACTTTACAAGTATGCAAGCCATTGTAGTGCCACTAGAAGCAATAAAAGATGACATGGAAAGATTATTACAATTTTATAGGAAATATAATATTCAAGTTTTATATTGCTAGTTGAATAGTGTATTCTAATCTCTAAAAGTTCAAGTTATTTTGACTTGGACTTTTTTTATTGTTACTTTTCATTCTTAATCAAGAAAGAAGAATTATGATAAAATGTAAAAAAGGAGGGTACTCACTTGGAGAATTGTATAAAGGTTTCAGTTCGAACGCTAGTTGAGTATGCTCATACAGCGGGAAGTATCAATATAACATATAAAAGTTCGGTTTCATTAATTGAAGGAACAAAGGCACATCAAAAAATCCAAAGAGAATATGGTGAAGAGGATGTAAAAGAACGACCTATATCCGGCACTATAACATTGGATCAATTGGTGTTTCAGATAGAAGGCCGTTGTGATGGATTATTATTTAAGGATGATCAATATATAATAGAAGAAATTAAATCAACAATGAAGGATTTGAATGAAATAAATGAAAATTCATATCCTGTTCATTGGGCACAAGCAAAAGTTTATGGATATTTTATTTGTGAAGAATTACAGCTTGAAAAGATTACACTTAGACTTACATATATTAATATTTTAACTGAGCAGAAAATAAGCTTCGATCTTTTGTTTACAAAGGATGAATTAACAAATTACTTATACAAAATGCTAGAAATTTATTATCCTTTTGCAAAATGGAAATACGATCATATTGAGTTAAGGAATGAGTCAATAAAAGAATTAAATTTTCCTTTTCCTTCCTTCAGAAAAGGTCAAAGAAAGTTAGCTGGAGCGGTATATCAAACGATTCAGGAAGGTAATAATTTATTTGCTGTTGCACCAACCGGAATAGGGAAAACGGTTTCAACTATTTTTCCCACTGTTAAAAGTATTGGTGAAAATAGTATAAATCGAATGTTTTACTTAACTTCTAAGACGATTACTAGGACTGTTGCTGAAGAAGCGTTTAAGCGCATGACAGATCAAGGGCTTTGTATAAAGTGTACGACGATTACAGCAAAAGATAAAATCTGTTTTAAAGAAGAGACGATGTGTCAAAAGGATTATTGTGAATATGCCAATGGTTATTATGACAGGATAAATGATGCTGTTCTTGATATTCTTTCATCGGAAAAAGCGCTAACTAGGGAGAAAATAGAAGAATATGCACAAAAACATACAGTCTGTCCTTTTGAATACTCATTAGATTTATTAAATTCTTCAGATGCTATTATTTGTGATGTAAATTATATTTTCGATCCACGAGTATCGTTAAAAAGATTATTTGATGAGCATAAACGAAGTTCGGTTTTATTAATTGATGAAGCTCATAATCTTGTTGATCGGGCAAGAGAAATGTATTCTGCAAGTCTGTTCAAATCTAAATTTTTAGAGTTGAAAAATAGATATAAAAATTTAAAAGATGAACTTTATGCCATAATCAATGAAATAAATAAGCGATTGATTGAATTAAGAAAGAAATGGAAGGACGTTGTAACCCCAGTTTCAAAAGAAATTGATGAGGATTTATTGGAACTTCTACATACATTTAATGAAATCGTCGAAATAAAATTACAGGAAATGGACGAGGACGAAAATAAACAACTTTTACTTGATACTTATTTTGAGTCGCTCAACTTCGTCAAAATTGCAGAGTTTTTTGATGAAAATTACGTATGCTACTATGAACTTTATAGAAGTGAAGTTCATTTAAAGTTGTTTTGCCTAGATCCTTCTAAAGTAGTAAATGACGTCATAAAAAGATTTCGCTCAACAATTTATTTTTCAGCTACTTTAACACCAATTCAATATTTTCAAGATATGCTTGGTGATCAAAGCCGCGATTATACAATTTCAATCGATTCTCCTTTTCATAGAGAACAACTGGAAGTAACAATTGACCCACTTTCAACACGATATCAAGATCGTGAAAGAAATTTAGAAAGATTAATTGATTCGGTGTATAAAGAAATTACGAAAAGAAAAGGTAATTATTTAGTTTTTTATCCGTCTTATCAATATTTAATTCAAAGTGTTGATTTATTTAAAGAGAAATACCCTAACATAAAAACAATCGTTCAAGAAAATGGTATGTCTGAAATTGAACGAGAAGAGTTCCTTTTACAGTTTGATAGTCTTAATGAGGAAACGTTAGTTGGCTTTGCTGTATTAGGTGGGATATTCTCTGAAGGGATCGATTTAAAAGGTGATCGATTAAATGGTGTCGTAGTAGTTGGTGTAGGGTTACCACAGATTTGTTTAGAAAGAAATATTTTAAAGGAGCATTTTCATTCGGTTGGAAAAAATGGGTATTATTATGCATATGTCTTTCCGGGTATGAATAAAGTAATGCAAGCGGGTGGAAGAGTTATTCGTTCTGAATCAGATGAAGGGACTTTATTACTAATTGATGATCGATATAGAAGCACACTTTATCAAAGTTTATTACCTGATGAATGGAAATAAAAAGCCAAAAATTAAATAACGAAAAAAAGTGATTGATAATTATCAGAGTTTTTAATATACTTATCAATATAATTAAATAATCTTATCAAGAGCGGTGGAGGGACTGGCCCGACGAAACCCGGCAACTCTAGTGAAAACTAGAAAGTGCTAAATCCTGCAGGTGAAAAACCTGGAAGATAAGAGCGATATGTATATTTTGCGGACATAACCACTTCTTATTTTTTAAGAAGTGGTTTTTTATTTGACTAAAATGGGGGATTTATAATGACTAACACAAAAGAGGCTTTAAACACGAATAAAAAATCGATTGAAACAGTAGCTGTACATGGAAGCAAAGGCTATGATCCATTAACTGGTGCGATTAGTTATCCAATTTATCAATCTGCTACATTTAAACATGCAGGACTTCATCAATCGACTGGATATGATTATGCAAGATTACAAAATCCCACTCGAGAAGAAGTCGAAAATACTGTAGCAAAATTAGAAAGTGCAAATTTTGGAGTTGCATTTTCAACTGGAAATGCTGCCGTTACTGCAGTATTAAGCTTATTTAAAAAAGGTGACCACTTAATTGTTTCAGATGATTTATACGGTGGAACATATCGTTTATTCGAAGAAATTTATTCACCATATGGACTTGAGCATAATTTTGTTGATACGACTGAAATTGAAAATATTCTTGATGCACTTAAACCGAATACAAAAGGAATCTTTATTGAAACACCATCAAATCCAATGATGAAAGTAACGGATTTAAAAAGAGTAGTAGAGATTGCAAAAGAACGAGATATTATCGTGATTGTTGATAATACATTTTTAACACCTTATTTTTTTAGACCAATTGAATTAGGGGCAGATGTTGTTGTTCATAGTGGAACAAAGTATTTAGGTGGCCATAATGATACACTTGCTGGTTTTGTCGTGACTAATTCAGAATATACGAATGAACGAATTCGTTATTATCAAAAATCAACAGGTGCAACATTAGCTCCATTTGACTCTTGGTTAATCTTAAGAGGAATTAAAACATTACATTTACGTATGGAATACAGTCAAAAAAATGCGATTGTACTTGCGAAATTTTTAGAAAATCATCCAAATGTTACTGAAGTGTATTATGTAGGATTACCAACGCATAAAGGATATTCAATTATTAAAGAACAAGCAACTGGATTTGGTGCAATGATTTCATTTAAAGTGAAAGATTTAAGTTTAGTTGAACAGGTTTTAGGAAGCGTAAAAGTCATCACATTCGCAGAAAGCTTAGGTGGAGTTGAATCCTTAATTACGTATCCACATACGCAAACTCATTCAGAAATGCCAGAAGAATTTAAAAGAAAGCTTGGTCTAGATGACCATACACTTCGATTATCTGTTGGTATTGAACATATTGATGATTTATTAAATGACTTAGAAAATGCATTGGGGTGATGAGCATGCAATTTGGAACGAAATTAATTCATAACGGAAATGAAATAGATCAGGCAACAGGCGCATTAAGTATTCCAATTTATCAAACTTCAACATTTCATCAATTTGATATAGAGAATTTTGGTAAGTACGACTATGCAAGAAGTGGAAACCCAACAAGGGAAGCGTTGGAAAATACAATTGCAAAATTAGAAAATGGCGTTCGCGGTTTTGCTTTTTCATCAGGGATGGCTGCAATCTCATCTGTATTGTCTTTGTTCTCAGCTGGAGATCATATTGTCATTTGTGAAGATGTTTATGGAGGAACATTTAGAATAGCGACAAAAGTATTAAATCGTTTCGGAATCGATTTTACTTTCGTGGATGCATCTAATCTACAAGAGATTAAGGCCGGAATAAAGCCAAATACAAAAGGTCTTTATTTAGAAACACCGTCTAACCCTCTTTTGAAAATTACTGATTTAAGTAGTGCAATCAAAATAGCAAAAGAAAATGACATACTTGTCATTGTAGATAATAGTTTTTTATCACCATATTTACAAAGACCATTAGACTTAGGAGCTGATATAGTCGTTCATAGCGCAACAAAATTTATTGCAGGCCATAGCGATGTAATCGGAGGATTAGCGGTCGTAAATTCAGAAGAACTTGCAAATGATTTATACACAATCCAAAATTCATTCGGAGCAATTTTAGGTCCGCAAGACTGTTGGCTAACATTAAGAGGATTAAAGACGTTAAAAGTTCGTATGGATGCTTATGAACAAACTGCATCAAAATTAGCAAATTGGCTTTTAGAACAAGAAGAAGTTGAGGACGTATATTACCCAGGACTAAAAGATCATCCCGGTCACAATGTTCATTTTGAGCAAGCTACTGGAGGAGGAGCAGTCCTTTCATTTACACTAAAAACGATTGATCAAACGACAAGTTTCCTACAATCAGTCGAAAACGTTGCAGTTGCAGTTTCATTAGGTGGAGTTGAGACAATTGTTTCATATCCTGTAAAAATGTCTCATGCTGCAATACCACTCGATGTTCGTGAAAGATTAGGCGTAAAAGATACATTAATAAGAGTGTCCGTTGGTTTAGAAGATATTGAAGACTTGATTGCAAGCTTCCAAAAAGCATTAAATGCAGGAGTAAGAGAAAAACAAGAAATGCAAGAATAGGGAAAACGATTAATTACAATAGAGAATCAATCCTAGTAAAATTAATACCTATATTAAAAATCCCACATAATTTCTGTGGGATTTATTTATTTTTGTATTTTTTAATTTTGCATTTTTGAAGATGTTTACATTAGGTGTAAATTTTTAAGTAGTATAAATGATTTTATATTTACATGACTATGAAAGGAATATTTCCCCATCACCAATTTCCTCTTGAATTACCTCAGCTGCACCAATAAGTGCCAATGCGTTACCAACTATTTGAACTGAATCAGAAAGAACAATTTTTCTTTGTAACTCAAGTAAATCTATTTTATCTGAAGTGAACAATTGCTTAGAAACGAAAAAAGCTACGGATAATTGACCGGCTGTACCAATCCACATTCCCGATATGATATCTCTTTTTCCTTGGAAGATTGGATCTTTGTCGATTGAATATAATTTTGATAATGTAATCGTTTCGTATAATTGTGCAACTGCTTTAACCCATGATGCAGCAACAATTTTTCTTTCAAGACTTGATTGTAATTCCTCATCTTCTAAATTAGTTTTCTGATAATGATCTTTACCATCCTTTTCCTTTATATTTTCTTCTAGCATCTTTTCCATCTCCAATATAAATATCTGTTATTTATATAACTATTCAACTTGATGTGATTGTGATTCTATCTAATAGGATATTTTCGTTATTCAATGATTAACTTTTAGTTAAATTAGATGAAATAAACAAATTTTTTTATTTATAAATAATCTGATGTTAATTAATATTCAAATTTGAATTGTCTAAAATTTGTTAAAAAAAGCTAATTGACAGATGGTAGTTTCTAATGAAAAGGTTTCACTTTGTTTATAAACGAATATTTTTTTGAAAAAATACAAAAAATGTTCGTGTTTTTACTTGAAACGTATTCTGATTGATGGTATTCTATTTTAGGTTGATCAAATGAAATAATTTAAACCTTATTTGGAGGTATATATAGATGTATGATGTTATCGTTGTTGGAGCAGGACCTGCTGGAATCTTTACTTGTTATGAATTAACTTTAAAAATGCCTAATGCTAAAGTAGTACTTATTGATAAAGGACATGATATATTTGCAAGACATTGCCCAATTTTACAAAAGAAAATTGAAAAATGTCCGCCTGCTGCAGGTAAAAAAGAATTTTCAGGGTGCTTACCAGCTTGCTCAATTACAAATGGTTTTGGTGGTGCTGGAGCATATTCAGATGGAAAATTTAATATTACAAGCGAATTTGGTGGTTGGATGACAGATTACTTATCAGATTCACAAGTAGTAGAATTAATTAAATACGTAGATAAAATTAATTTAGCACATGGCGCGACTGAATCGATTACGGATCCTTTAACAGAAGAAGTTAGAGATATTGAACGTCGTGGTTACGCAGCAGGACTTAAATTATTACGTGCACAGGTTCGTCATTTAGGAACGGAACAAAATTTAGAAATACTAAAAAGCATTTATGAGTATTTAAAAACGAAAATCGAGATGAAGTATAAAACTGAAGTAGAGGACTTAATAACTGAAAAGGTTGAAGGTACTCATATCATAAAGGGAATTAAATTAAAAAAAGGTGAAGAATTACTTGCTGAGAAAGTTGTAATTGTACCTGGACGTGATGGATCAAAATGGTTAACTGATGTTATGAAAAAACGTCGTTTAAAAATGTCAACGAATCAAGTTGATATTGGTGTTCGTGTTGAGACTTCAAACGTAGTAATGGAAGAGATTAACAAGCACTTATACGAAGGAAAATTCGTATTTAATACTAGTGTGGGTACAAAAGTCAGAACATTCTGTAGTAATCCGTCTGGACACGTAGTAGTTGAAAACCATTCAGGTATTATGACTGCTAATGGACATGCTTATAAAGACCCTAAATTAGGAAGTCCAAATACAAACTTTGCCTTATTAGTATCGCATCAATTCGCAGAACCATTCGACAAGCCAAATGAATATGCGCACGAGGTTTCACGCCTTGCAAACATGCTTTCACACGGTGGAGTAATCGTACAAAAATACGGAGATATATTAAGAGGTCGCCGTTCAACTGAAAAGCGTATTAAAGAAGGCTTTTTAGAACCAACTTTAAAAGAAGCAGTACCAGGAGATTTAGGATTAGTTTTACCATACAATACAATGAAAAGTTTGATTGAAATGGTAGAAGCATTAAATCATGTAACTCCAGGTATTGCTGCAGAACATACACTTTTCTACGGCGTAGAAGCAAAATTCTATTCAGCTCGACCAAAGCTAAATGAACATTTTGAAAGTGAAATCTCTGGATTATATCTAGGTGGAGACGGAGCAGGAGTTACTCGTGGTTTAGCTCAAGCAAGCGCATGTGGCGTATGGATTGCTCGTGATATCGTTACAAAAATCGGAAATAAAGAAAAAGAATTAGTTACTGTTTAATACTTAATTAACAAACCTCTAGTGCATTGGAAAGCAATAGAGGTTTGTTTTGTTAGACTAGACCTTTGATAATTATTTTGGCATTTGGCTTGATAAAGAATTAACGAGACTATTTTGAAGAGGTATTATTTAAATGAAAACTAAAAGGGGGTTTGTGATATTTTGAAATTAAAACCTAAATAATTGAAGATGCGGGTTCTATCGTTAAAAAAGATGTTCCTTCTAATACTGTAGTGGCAGGTAATCCTGCGAAATATTAAAAGTATATAATATGAAATTTATAGCGGATTAGATGAAATTATAAATATAATACAAATCTAAATGAGGTGAAAACAATGGAAACTTGTGCAGATGTTTTAATTGTTATTGACTTGCAAAATGGTGTATGTTATAGCGGTGAGCATTTATTTGAATTAAAAAATTTAATTAGTAAAGTAAATAAAAGAATTTCACTCTATAGGGAATTAAATAAACCAATTATTTTTGTTCAACATTGTGATGAAGAATTAGTACCTGGAGAAGAACTTTGGGCTATTCATGCTAATCTAGATGTTCAAGAACAAGATTATTTGGTTAACAAAATACATGCAAATTCTTTTTTCAAAACAAACTTAAAAAATCTTTTAGATCAATTAGCAGTACATAAAATAGAATTTTGTGGCGCTCAAACTGAATATTGTATGGATGCTACAATTAAATTTGCGCATGGATTAGGTTACGAAAACTTCATGGTAAACGGAGCAACCTCTACATTAAATAATCCATTCATGTCTGCAAAAGAGACAATTGATTTTTATGAAAAAATGTGGAATCATAGATTTTTACATTTTATAGAAGATGTTCTCAGAATAGAAGTAAAATAAAAAGGTTTCTACGACAAAAAATTAACAACTCCAGATTAATGAGGCAGATGAGAAATACTCTCTAGGACTATTTAAAAATCTAGTGAATATAATTTAGTAGATTTGAATAGAAGTGGGGGGATATAAATGAAAAGAGTTGCATTTTTCATCTTCTGTTTCTTTTTGTTGTTTTTATCTAATGTCTCAACCTCGAATGCAACATCGCGCTATTTAGATCAAATAGATAAGAATAATCGTAAGGAAGTTAATTATTATGTTAAGAAATCAACGGTAATTGTTGAACAAAAAGAATTTAGTTTAACAAACAAAGAAAAAAACACAAACGAAAATGTAGTAGCTATTGCTGCAAAATACGATACTGTAAGAGATCGTTTCTTTAAAACAGCGAATTATGATACGTATTTACTGGATGAAAAAACAGGTGAAATACTAGATCCAGGTAAATTTGTTTCATCGAAAATATATGATGAATTCATAAATCAACATAAAAATGATGGAGAAAATGATTTTAGATGGAAAAATTCATTAATCGTTTTGGCATTAATATTTATTACAATCATTATCATTCCAATTTTTGCTTCAAAATTAAATGAGTAATACGAAGACTGTTTCGGCAGTCTTTTTATTATGCTAAATAGCAGATTAATTAAAGAAGTAATTAGATTGAAAAATAGTTCAACTAGTAGTACTTTTAATAGAAAACATGTTAGGAGATAAGATAATGATCCAGTCAATCGTTCATATTGCATTAGTCGTAAAAGAGTATGATGAAGCTATAGAGTTCTATACGAAGAAACTTCATTTTAATTTAATTGAAGATACATATCAGCCTGAACAAGATAAGAGATGGGTAGTTGTAAGTCCACCTGGTTCTTCTGGAACGACTATTTTACTTGCAAAGGCATCGAAACAAGAGCAAGAGCCATTCATTGGAAATCAAGCTGGTGGGAGAGTTTTTCTATTTTTAGGAACGGATGATTTCTGGAGAGATTACGACGAAATGAATTCAAAAGGAATTGAGTTTGTAAGAGAACCGAAAGTAGAAGATTATGGTAAGGTTGCGGTATTTAAGGATTTATACGGAAACTTATGGGACTTAATACAATTCAGTGATAATCATCCACTTGCAAAAAGAATAAAATAAAAAACTGGAGAATTTGTAGATTTGACAAAAAAGTTTGAATAAACAGATTATTTACCGTTACAAAAATTATCCCAGTTGATATAATTATTTTACATAAGAATATAGGATTTATGAAGGTTTCTAACTAAAGGTATTCAAATTAAAAGTAAAGTCAATATTTAGAAAATATAACGGTTTACAGGTTTACACTATCAGTTTGTTCTTTCTCTATAACAAGGATGGTTTTAAGCTTGTTTAGGGGGCTGAGACGGGAAAATTTATTATATACAATGTGAATTTATATTGAGTGAATGAAGCACTTTTATAGAAATATTTTGACTGGGATCGTTAAATGGGGAGAATGATTAAATGTTAATGGTACTCGTAGGAATTGGCTGTGTTGCATTTATTATCATTTGTGGTTGGATAATTAAAAAGCTGGATAAATAAATTACTTTTAACTTCAGTTTTAAATTATAAACTTATTTTTATACAGATTAATATAGAAAGAGAAATTGGAGTTTAAATAAACTTCAATTTTTTTTTGTTTAGGAAAATTTTATTATTTGCTCTGTTTAATTTACATGTTGATTTTTATAAGTAATTAAGGGAACCTTCATTTTGTGAGGTTCCCTAATCTCCTTAACTAATTTCACAAAAATTATAAATGGAATAAATGCATAAATAAAAATACAATAGGAGGAATTAGTAATGATGGTAGTAGATTTAAAGTATTACATTTCTTAATACCCAATATACTTAGGCCTGACGCTATAATTAATATACCTCCTACAATCGTCACTTCATTTAGAAGATCATTGCTTAAGGAATTCTTCATTAGTATTGCAATTAAATAGATGGAACCCTGCCACGTAAATAAAGCGATACCAGCAAAAATTATTCCGATCCCAAAAGTGGAAGCTAAAACAATCGAAGTAATACCATCCAAGGTACCATTTGCTAGTAGATACGTGTAATCTCCTTTTAAGGCTGCTTCTACTGGACCTAATATCGATAATGTTCCAATACAAAATAATAAAATAGCGGTTGATAACCCTTCAGCTAAATTACCTTTAGAATATTTATTAACTAAACTATTAAATCTTGATTCCAACTTGAGTTTTTGCCCAATTAATCCACCTATGGCTAAACTTATAATAAAAAGCACTGGATATTTGCTGGAAGGCAAATGTTGTACTAATGAGTTTATCCCTAACCCCAAAGCTACTAATCCCATCGCCTGCATAAGGATTTCATGATATTCTTCTTTAATTCCTTTTTTAAAGATGCTTCCGATCAAGCTCCCGGCTATAATCATCATTGTGTTAAATATCGTGCCAAACATATTTCCATATCTCCTTTAATTAATAGTATATTAATAAAAAATAAACCCTCTAGTAACTAGAGGGTCAAGTGGTTTTTTATTATTAAGTTTACTCGTAGGGTAATAAAATTTCAGTGACATGTTTTTCTTCATCATTGGTAAAGCCATAATCAATAAGTGTAATTTCAAACGAATCGTCTAACAGATCATAATTGTGTTTTTTCATATAAGTCAACAATTTTTTATAATAACCAACTGCATCAATGTGAGTACCTTTAAATCGAACTCTCAAATAGTTTCTTGATGGAATAAGAATGGAGGTTGGAGGTATGTGATCACCATCTTCAAGTACCATGAAAATACTAGAATATTTATCAAAAACATTATTTTTCAAATTAGAAGCTGAGATCGAGATTCCAATTTTTCCTAAAAAAATTTCCTCATTAATTCCAAAACTGTTCCTTAATTCTGTAATAGGTAATTCAATATCATCGCCTAAAACGTAATCATGGCGTAAATATGCTACATGCATTTCAGGAAGTGTTATTTCCGAAATTTTATCTAAAGGTGTACTAACAGCATCTTCAATTTGCAATAGGCGACGCGATATTTTAGTTTCAATAATCTCCAATTCTTTCTTTTTTTGGGCAACTTCATCTTTTTGTTTTTTTAACATTTCAACAAGAGCATCAATTTCTCGATAATTAAAAAAATCTATAATTTCGTTTATTGGTAGATCTAAAGCCCTCAAATATTTTATTGAATTCAACCGTTCAAACTGCTGTGTTGAATAATATCTATAGTTGGTCTTTTTATCGATAAATTCTGGACGTAAGAGACCAATCTGATCATAATACCTCAGAGTCGCAATTTTGATTTGGAATAATTTTGATACTTCACCAATTGTAAAATACTCTTTCATTTCTTAAAAACTCCTCTATTTTGCCATGAAAATGATATTCCTTAAAATCAAATATTCTTTAATTTCAATAACATCAAATTTTTGATAAATGTAATTACCTTCCCGAATGATTGTTTTAATTAAAATAATACATTCAATTCGAATCGTCATCAATTAATAAAAATTATTCTATTTGGAAACTAGAAAATTCAATCATCAAATTAGGATGGGTAATGATAATATAAGAAAAAAGAAAGAAAATTAGTAAAATTTCAATCAATTAATGAAAAGTAGGAGCTGGTAAAATGGAAAAAGAGATTTATTTAATTAGACACTGTGAAGCAGAAGGACAGCCATTTGAAGCAAATCTAACAAAGCGAGGTTCAATACAGGCTAAGCAATTGAGTGATTTTTTCTTAAAGATTAAAATTGACCAAATTATTTCAAGCCCTTTTTTACGTGCAATTCAATCAATCGAACCGACAAGTAATGAAAAGAAAATAGACATTGTTCTCGATGAGCGACTGTCTGAACGTAAGCTAAGCTCGATTGATTTACCTGACTGGCTTGAAAAATTAAAAGCCACATTTGAAGATCTAGAATTAAAATTCGATGGCGGTGAATCAAGTCAAGAAGCTACTAATCGTGCAATAAGCGTAATAGATGAAATCATCAAAAGTGAAAATCAAATTACAATCGTTGTAACTCATGGGAATTTGATGTCTTTAATTATAAAACAGTTTAACAAAGAATTTGGTTTTGAGAATTGGAAAAGTTTAAGCAATCCTGATATTTATCTTTTAACGTTTAAGAATAATGAGTTTGATTGCGAACGTGTGTGGGAAGTTGAATAAGAAAGTTGGTACCCAAAAGTTATTGAATAAATTGATGATAAAAAAATTTAAAAAGCTAACGAGGACTGTCTAAATGATAAAAAACAAAATTTATAATATATCACAATCTGAAATTGCTAAATTAAAAGACCAAATGATTAGTGATACTTCTTTATTCCTAGTAGAAATAGATGGAGAAAAAATCCAAACGTGGAAAGAGTATATTACTGAAGTCGAGACAAAGTTTGAATTTCCAAGATCATGTGAGTTTATGGAGGATAGATATTTAGATTGGATCACGGATTTGACATGGTTTGAAGAAGGAAAATATAAAGAAAATAAAATTGATAAATTCGCAATAATCATATTTAAATACAGCGAATTTTGTGTAAACAAGTTATCAACTAAAGTAGAAATCATTGAAGATTTTTATGAGACAATACTTCCATTTTGGGAAGAAGAAGTTCAAAGGGTAGTCGTGGGTGGAAAACCAAAATCCTTTAATTTGTACTTAGTTGATTACATTATTTCGTTTAGAGTAAAACAACTAAAGCATGCATTAGTTCGATAAGGAATTAACAACTACTAAACCCAAAAATAAATTTAAAATGATTACGTTTCTTTTTTATTTGTTTAAAGCCTTCTTTAAAGTCAATTATAATAACTGTTTTAACTAGCCAAATTCTTATATAGTATTGGTTCCGGTCAAATAAAAACCTCAGACAAAGGAAAAAACACAACCAAAGTCGTATAAATAATTATCGACATTTTGGAGGTGCTTTTTTTTAGGTTAGATGTCTAATAATAAATGAGTGTGTTTGTTTAAAATTGGTTTGCTTAAAAATAGGAGAAATTATACAAAATGGGAAGGGATTATGAAATGAATAAAGAAGACCTACTAAGTAAAGGATATCGGAAATATTCTGGAGAAGAGATTGAAGTTTATTTCAGCAAAGATATCTGTACACATTCAGGTAATTGTGTAAGGACAATGCCGAAAGTGTTTGATACAAAGAGAAAGCCATGGATTCTTGCTGATAATGGAGAAGCAGATTCAGCTATGAAAACGATCGATTTATGTCCAAGTGGTGCACTACAATATATTTATAAAAAAGGATGATAAATAATATGAATATTGAAAAGGCAGAGAAAAAACACTTCATTGAGAATGAAGAAGGGAAAATTGTCGCTGAAATTACATTTGTACAAGCTGGAGCATCAAAAGTGATCATTGATCATACTTTTGTCGATGAATCCTTGCGAGGACAAAACATTGCCAGTAAACTTGTTGCTTCTGTTGTAGAAGAGATGAGAGAACAAGACAAAAAGATTGTGCCACTTTGTCCATTTGCTAAGGCTGAATTTGAACGCAAAAAGGAATATCAAGATATGCTTGCGTAAATATACACATTGTTAAATGATGGCAACAATCGTCCCTTATTACATTTTTTTCTATCCATCATGTTAACATCATTACATATGAGTACCAAAAAGGGATGTATGGAAAAGTCAGGGGAGTATTTGTAATGGGTTGGATTCTTATAGGAACAAGTAAAGACCAATTAACTGAAAAGAAATATGGTTTTATTTATGAATTATTTGTGTTAGAGCAATTTAGAGGAAATGGAATTTCAAAACCATTGATAGACTCTGGTATAGAACATCTTAAACAAGATGGATATTCAGAAGTTCGTTTAAGTGTATACGCAGGTAATCAAGCCATTAAACTGTATGAAAAAACTGGATTCAAAAATAGAACCATTACGATGAGCATGCCTATTTAAAACAACTGTTTACAGATTAAACGCTGAATTTATTAAAAATTAGGGAACCAGTAAGATCCCAACATTTTATTGAAAAATCAACCTGATATAGCAGAGCCTAATTTTTTAAAACAATTATTTTTTTTACGGAGCTAAAAGGCAGGATAGTGCAATAATGAATAAATAAAAAGCAGTAGACAAATAAGACAGAAAAGTTATAATAATATAAAAACAAATTAAAAAACTTTGAAGAGAAGAGTAAATAGAATTCATTCATCTTAGAGAACTCCAGTTGCTGAAAAGGAGTATGAATGTACTATTGAAGCAAGACTCTGAGTTTCATATCGGAACCAATAATGGCGATGGTATGACAGGCGCTCCTGTTATAGAGCTTGAGTATGTTTATAATGTACTTAATGAGGTTAATGTGATGACATATTAACAAACTGGGGTGGCACCACGAAACGATAGGTAAACTCGTCCCCAAGACTACGGTCTTGGAGGGCGAGTTTTTTTATTTGTACAAATTAAAAATATTTATTTAGAGGTGTTAAATGATAAAAAATAAGTTGTATGTTACTTGGAAAAAACCTTTGCTTTTACTATTTGGAATAGGCGTTTCAAATATTGGTGATTGGATTTATTTAATCGCCCTAAATCTAATTATTTTTGATATGACTAAATCTGTTTTGGCTGTATCCACTCTTTATGTCTTGAAACCACTTGCAACAATACTTACTTAACCTATGGGCTGGTAGTTTAATTGATCGATTTAACAAAAGGAATTTAATGGTATTTTTGGATTTTTTGAGGGGATTATTAATATTCTTATTACCAGGTATATCATCCGTCTTTCTGATCTTTGTAATCGTCTTTATCGTTAATATGGGAAGTTCAATGTTTTATCCAACATCAACAACTTATATAACTAAATTAATTCCACAGAATCAGAGGATTCGCTTCAATGCTTTGCGTAGTTTAGTTCAATCTGGAGGATTCCTAACTGGACCAGCGATTGCAGGTCTACTTTTTATGATTGGTATACCTATGTTCGCTATTAATATTAATGCGATCTCGTTTCTCATTTCAGGAATTGTTACAGCTTGTTTGCCTGATTTAGATAAGGTAGCAGTGCGAAATGTAAAATATGAGAAGCTCTCCATCAAACTAATTAAGAAAGATTTTACTGAGGTTTTAAAATTTAGCCGTAAATCAAGTTACGTTATGATAATTTATTTTTTGTTTAATAGTATATTAGTTTTAACGGCCGCTATTGATTCATTAGAAGCAGTGTTTTCAAAGAGTGTACTTCATTTGAGTAATACAGAATATGGTGTTCTAGTAAGTATTGCTGGTGCAGGAATTGGTATAGGTGCAATTATCAATACAATTTTTGCAAAAAGACTAACTCCTTCTTGGCTTATGGGGATTGGAACAATTTTTTTATCATTAGGATATATCGTATATTCATTTTCTAATTCTTTTTCAACGGGTGGGCTCGGATTTTTCTTATTATCATTTGCGTTGTCTTTTGCAAATACGGGATTTGATACATTTTACCAATCCAACGTAGATGTTAAGATAATGGGAAGAGTTGGAAGTATCTATGGTTTTGTTGAGGCGATATTAGTGATAGTTTCAACTATGCTAATTGGATTTTCTACTCACTATGTATCGGTTAAAATGTCAGTAATTACTGGTAGTTTAATTATGTTATTTTTAGCGCTATTTTTAAGTGTATTTATTATTCGACCTTCAAGCGAAAACTATTTCAGAAGAATTGAATATAAATAAAGTTTTTAGAATTAAGTAAAAAAAATTTTCGTCTAATTCAATTAACGCATTAGATAGTTCAATTTTAAAAAGATTAGAATCATAGTTTAAACGTGTTTGGAGAGATTTATTTGAATGATTTAATTTTAGATACCGCTGCATTTTCAAAATTAGAATCTAACTTTGATACATACGAAATAATAGACGCAGATTGGAAAGATGAATATGGCCTAGTAGTACTTCTTAAGGAAAAAAAGAAGTATATACTCTTCTTTAATGATGAAAATTTTGTTTCACTCAATCTAAAGGTAGATTTCCCAATAGTAAGATGGGTAGATAGGGAGACAATTGTTATTGTAGACTCTAGGGAAGAATTAAACAAAGATAATGCTTTTATTTTAAATATGAATGGTATTATAGTAGATTCCTTTAACTGTGGGGATGGTGTAGAAGATCTCGAAGTAGGAAAGGAAGGAATTTGGATTAGTTATTTTGATGAAGGTGTTTTTGGAAGTGGAATTTCTACAGAGGGTTTAGTGTTATTCAGCTTAGAAGGCAAAGTTCTTTTTAGATATCACTCTGATTTGTTAAAGGGCCCGAGTATAGATGATTGTTATGCGATTTCTAAAGGAAAGGGTTCGACTATATGGCTATTTCCATATTCTGAATTTCCATTGATACAACTATATCCTGAATCAAGAGACATAAAAACTTATAAAGTCCCAGGAAAATTTCGAGGTTCACATGCTATAAGTATAAGAGGTAAGTATGCATATTTTTATGGTGGCTATAGCTCAAAATATGAGCTTTATTGTTGGGAAATTGGGAAGAAAAAACATGAAATGATAGGGAGAATCGATGGGATAGCAAGAGGATTAGGTAATGGTGAAAGTAACCATTTCATTTCAAAGTCAGATAAATTTATAAGATTACATAGGATAATAAAAGATGATGAATTCAGTTTTTCTTAAACATTGATATATAGTTATTGAAATGATTGCATCCTTTTTTAGCACTTTTTTATTAATGGATGATTTTTATGAATTATTATAAGAATCAACCATCAGAAGTTAATTCCTTAATGATTAATTAAAAAGAACACTACTTTTTTAGTTACTCAAAAACTGTAGTGTTCTTTTCTTTATACTGAAGTTAATGTTTATCTTTGATCACAAGAGTTTCCCATCCATCATAATTACCACCGAAATGCTCTGAAGCTTCGATTAAGTAATCAGTTAGTTCATCGATGCTATCTAGATCAACATGATCTAATCTAGAAATACGTACGGTAAATTCATACTCTTCATCTAAATCTTCATCATTATTTGAATACTTTCCTTCAAAATTAAAACCTTCTTTTGCTATTTCACTAATAAACTCTTTTATCTTTATTTCATCATTGAATAGAATGAAATGTTCAACTTTACGAGGTAATTTTAATTTGTCACCAGATCTTTGTAATTGCTCGATTAATTCAGCATTGCTTATATGCTGCAGATGGTATTGGTTTGGATAAAGAAATTCGAAATAATATTCCCATAGTTCTTCTTCATCCATACCATACATTTCAAATTCGTAATCATTCGCTTCAATAATTTGTTCAGCAACTTCGATAAGCATTTTAGGATCTTGTTCAGAAGTATAATAGACAAGTTCCCTAAAACCATCAGTCGTAACTCTTCCAACATTAAGGTAGAGCTTTAGATTAATACGTTTTTCAATATCTTTATTAACTTTTTCTAAAACTTCTAATTCATGTTTGCTAGGAAAACCTCGTTCGTCTGGATTTTTTAATTGTAGTTTTATACAAACAATCGTTGGATAATCTTCAATGTTTACTTCTTCCGTTACTTCCATATCTAATACTACAGTAGCGGGTTTATCATTTATAAAACTAAAATACGCATTCCAATACTCAGACATTTATATTTCTCCTAAATAAAATTTGACTTTTATCGCTTCACACGAATTTCTAATTCCTCAAGTTTAAGTGATAATTTATCTTCATCAATATTAATTTTTAAATCTTCAAATGTATATTCAGCAAAATGAGGTATATCAATTGTTATTGCAGAAAGCTCTTTACTAATAAAAGTAGAGTCCTTCCCAGCTTCTAATTTCTTTTTGTAGCGATTAAATTTAGAATCAAGATTTTCCATATTCTCGTACAATTCTTCAACTGAGTTATAAAGTTGAATTAATGGAATAGCCGATTTTTCTCCTACTCCAGGGCAACCAGGTATATTATCACTAGAATCACCTAATAATGCCTTTACATCAACCCATTGTTTCGGATGGATACCATAATCATTACTGAAGTGCTCAAGGGAGTAAACAATTTCACCTGTTTTTTGAGCAATGATTTGAGATGTATGCTCGTTTATTAATTGTAGTAAGTCTCGATCATTACTATAAATATAGCATTTATTTTTAACAGAATTAGACCAATTATTTGATAAAGTACCCATTAAATCATCGGCTTCATACGGTGCCATTTCTAGTTGAGCAATACCGATTTCTTCTAATGCTGTTTTTAAAGTGAAATATTGTTCAATAAGTGGTGTTGGTAATTCTCCACGAGTTGCTTTATAAAAATCATATTTATTTCGACGGTCAGTTTCTTCACGTTTTACATCCCAAGTAATGGCAAGATGAGTAATGTTATGTTCTTTAATTAAGTTAAAAAGCTTTGGAATAAAGACTCTTAATGCATTTATATAAACGCCATCTTTCGTCTTAGAAAGTTGTTCATCACTTCTCCCATAAGAAGTTGCAAAATAGCCTCTACTTAATAAGTTAAAGCCATCAATTAATAATAAAGATTGATTTTCCATTTTTAAATCACCTAATATATATATATTTAATATAAAAATGATAGCATATCCTACTGAAAATGATAACTAGTGTATTACTGCCAATTAGAATGAAAGAACCGTTAGTAGGCACATTTTATTTAATTTATGTAAATTGACATAAAACTTTCATTAGAAAATTGAATTTTCTGTTTATTTATTAACTAACTTTTACTATAATGGAATTTATATAAAAAAATGCAAAGGGTAGGTAGTTATATGGAGAAAGTAAAAAGTACTGTTAAGATTGAGGATATTTTAGTTGCCTATAATACGTTAAAAGAAGTTACGAATAAAACACCTTTGCAGATTAGTACAATGCTTAGTGAAAAATATGATTGTAACGTATTTTTAAAGCGAGAGGATTTACAAATAATCCGCTCATTTAAGCTTAGAGGAGCATATTACAAAATTAGCAACTTGTCTTATGAAGAAAGACAAAAAGGGGTTGTATGTGCAAGTGCAGGCAATCATGCCCAAGGCGTAGCATATACATGTAATCATTTGCAGGTGTATGCGAAAATATTTATGCCATCAACAACGCCGAATCAAAAAGTTTCACAAGTGAAATTCTTTGGTGGACCATTTGTTGAAGTTATCTTAATCGGTGACACCTTTGATATTGCTCATCAAAATGCACAAGCATATTGCAATGAAAATCAAATGACATTTATTCATCCATTTGATGATCAAGATGTAATTGCAGGGCAAGGTACCGTAGCAGTTGAAATATTAAATGAAATTGACCGTCCAGTAGATTATATTTTCGTAGCAATCGGCGGAGGTGGATTAAGCTCTGGAGTTGGAACTTACATAAAAGGAATTAGTCCTTCAACTAAGGTAATTGGAGTAGAGCCGCTGGGTGCTGCTTCGATGGCTGAATCGATTGCAAATGGAAGAGTTGTAACTTTACCTTTTATTGAGAAATTTGTTGATGGAGCAGCGGTTGGCCAAGTTGGTTATTTAACTTATGAAATCTGTAGAGATGTACTTGACCAAGTTGTCGCTATTCCAGAAGGTGAGATTTGTACAACGATTTTAGAGCTTTATAATAAAAATGCAATCATTGCAGAGCCCGCTGGAGCTATGTCTGTATCAGCTTTAGAATTATTTAAAGATGAAATAAAAGGAAAAAATGTCGTTTGTATCGTATCTGGTGGAAATAATGATATTGACCGACTTCAAGAAATAAAAGAAAGGTCTTTAATACATGAAGGACTAAAACATTATTTCATCATCAACTTCCCACAACGATCTGGGGCATTACGTGAATTTCTTGATAAAGTATTAGGACCAAACGATGACATTACGAGGTTTGAATACACAAAGAAAAACAATAAGGACAATGGGCCAGCACTAGTTGGAATAGAATTGGCCAATAAATCTGATTATAAAGCATTGATTGAGAGAATGAATTGTCATGAAATACAATTCATGGAAATAAACAATAACCCAACATTGTTTAATCTACTCATTTAGTAGAAAGTGAAAAACCCCACAAGGTAATTAATTCCCTTGTGGGGTTTTTGATTTCTCGCAAAAAATACAATATACAAGAGCAATATATATTTTTTTAATTAGTTTATGAATGAGTAGTTCATGAATAAAGTACGTATTTCTTAAAACCGTACATTCTCGAAAAAAATCAATACTTTAAAATTAAGTGAACAAGATCAACTATTTCTTTGCTCTTCAATTAGCCAAATTTTTTTTATATTATATGAATCATGACTGTTGACATCATAAATTAGTTAAAATACAATATTTCTAGAAATACTGAAATAAGCGCTGGTTTTGAAAGGAGGTTAAAGTGGTGAACGATGATATTGCAGTAAAGGTTTATAAGGCATTAGGGGAATCCACTCGTTTACAAATTGTTAAAGTACTTGCTAAGCAATCTGAATTAGCTTGTTCAGAAATGAAAAACCAAATAAAGATATCGGCCAATTCTACATTGACACATCATTTAAAACCATTACTTGATTGCGGCTTGCTAACAGTTCGCAAAGAAGGAACCTTCAGATACTATAGTTTACAACGAGAAGTTTTGGAAAAATACGCACCCGCTTTACTTTAAAAATAAAGCGGTAAAATTTTAGTTTCTATTTCAGTATTTGCAGAAATACCTAATAATCTAAGGGGGAATTGAATATGAGTTTAGTAAGCAAAGATGAAACTAGTTGGGGAAAATTAGAAAATGGTCTAGAAAGTAAACTTTTTGAACAAGTAAAAATAGGTGCATGGAATTTACGTAGTCGTACTGCAATGGCTCCATTAACAAGAAGTTTTGCAGATGATCAAACAGGTGTTGTTGGAGAAGATGTAGTCGAATATTATCGTAAACGAGCTGCAGATGGAGTAGGTTTGATTATTTCAGAAGGAACAGTAATAAGTCCACGTGGAAAAGGTTACCCAGGTATTCCAGGTATTTATTCTGAGGATCAAATTAAAGCTTGGAAAAAGGTAACTGATGCTGTTCATAAAGAGGGTGGCACAATGATTTCTCAAATATGGCACGTAGGCCGATTATCACATCACGAGCTTGCTGGAAATATGCCACCACAAGCACCTTCAGCGATTCCTGCAGAAGGATTAGTTTCTCGTTTTCGTAAACCATACGATATACCAGAAGAAATGACTACCGAGGATATTAAAGAAGTAATCAATCAATATGCTCAAGCAGCAAAAAATGCGATTGAAGCTGGTTTTGATGGAGTCGAAATTCACGCTGCACATGGATACTTAATCGATCAATTTAATTCAGATGTTACAAATCATCGTACAGATCAATACGGTGGTGATCTTCCACAAAGATTAACCTTCATGAAGGAAGTAATAAAAGCAGTTATCGAAGCAATTGGTACTGAAAGAACGATGATTCGATTTTCTGCTCATAAAGCTGATATTCCTGGCTATATGTGGGAAGACCCAGAATATGCAATTCGTACATTTATTGAAGCATTCAAAGAAGTTGGTGCAACTTTATTACACCCTTCGATTATGCAATTTGATCGTATACTTGCAGATGGTAAAACGATGCATCAGCTTGTTAGAAAGTACTGGGATGGAATTATTGTTGGAGTAGGAACATTAAATCCTGAAATGGCAGAAAAAGCTATCAATGAGGGAACAATTGATGTTGCTGCGTTCGGGCGTCCTCTAATTTCGAATCCGGATCTTTTACACCGCTTGAAAAATGGTGAAGCAATTGAAGAATATGATGTTAAAAAGCATCTAAATGTTCTAATCTAAGCTTTGATATGAATAGATAATAGGAAGGAAGTTGATCAAGTGGCTTCCTTCTCTAAAGTTTCGTATTTCGGTATTTATAGAAATATATAATTATGTTGAGAGGAATTATTTTATGACAAATAAAGGGAAAATTTATATTTTAGCAATGATAAGTTTTTTAGTAGGAACATCGCAATATGTTATTTCTGGAATCTTAGATAAAATGGCCGATGAATTTGGTATTTCTATTGAAGCTGCAGGGCAACTAATTACGGTGTATTCATTAATCTATGCGATCGGTACACCGATATTAATGGCCGTATTAGCCAAAATGGAACGTCGAAAATTACTACTATTTTCTTTAAGCGTATTTATTTTAGGTAATTTATTAGCAGTAATTGCGCCTGGTTACGGTTTGTTTATGGTTGCGCGCATTATAATGGCGTTAAGTGCGGGAGTTACTGTTGTAACTGTGCTTAGCTTGGCTGCAAAGATTGCTCCAGCAGATAAAAAGGCAAGTTCAATTGCCACTGTTGTCATGGGATTTACGGCTTCACTAATCATAGGGGTCCCAATTGGCAGATTTATAGCAGCTGCTTATGATTGGAGATTAGTCTTTCTTGGAGTTGCCATATTCGTTTTAATTTCTTTAGTAATTATCGTTAAAACAATTCCACAAACAAATGGTGATCAACCGATTCCATTAATGCAGCAGATTGCATTGATTAAACAACCAAAATTCGCATTAGCTTTATCGATTACTTTTTTCTTAATGAGCGGATATGGAATCGTATTTACTTATTTATCACCGTACCTTATTCAAACTACTAAGATGAGCGATCACGTATTAAGTTTTGCTCTTTTATTACTTGGTATCGCTAGTTTATTTGGATCTAAATTCGGGGGATTCAGTGCAGACAAGTGGGGAATAACGCTTACTTTAAAAAGAGGATTAGTCCTTAATATTTTATCGATTTTATTATTATCATTTATCTCTAGTTCAATCAATACAGTGATCATTATCCTTACATTATGGTCATTTTCTGGATGGTCATCTGGGGCAACACAACAATTTAACTTAGCAACAATTTCTCCTAAATCATCTGATGTTTTATTAGGTTTAAATCAGTCAATGATGCAATTAGGCTTTGCATTTGGAGCAGCAATCGGAGGGCTTGCAGTCAGTCAATTGTCGATTCGTTCAATTACATGGATGGGTTCAATTCCTGTAGTGGTTTCTTTAATCGTAACAGTTGGATTATCTCGTTATTTAATGAATGAAAAGAAAATTAGACAAGGCGTTGGCACGCAAATAAGAGCCTAAATGGATAATTTATAGTTGTAAAAAAATTTATTACTTAGTTTTGTGAAAAAATAATTTATACTTTTTGGGGTTGTCTGTTGTGTCGTGTTAATTGACAAATAGGCGCCCCCTTTTAATGTGAAAAATGGAATGTACGTGTGTTTTAGTAGGTTTTTTTACGAAATTTTTTTATGGGAACGAGAGGAGAAATGCTTATTTTCGATATGGAAGTGACTTAACTGCACTGATTTTAAGTGAAAATACCATTACCAGTATAGGTAATTATTTATTTTATTTGCGATTCTTGGGATTTAATTGCAGATATGGTAATTTTAATTGCGGTTTTCGAATTTTATTTGCAGTTCACTGTTTATTTGCAGAATGTCATTATTTATTTGCACTTCCCAAATGTTTATTTGCAGCTCCGCATAATTTATTTGCAGCAATTCAAACTTATATTTACACCTCAGACTTTAATCAACACGATCCTCCTTTCACCCCTTTTTAACCAACAGATGTTTTACTAAAAAAACAAATTGAATAATATTCGAATTATATGAATCTTTATAATAATTTAAATTCAACCTTTTTCGAATAAATTTTGAATAAAAGTATTCCTAATGCCATGTAACCGATTTATAATTGAATTCGGAAAGCCTCAAATAAGTATATTGTAATCAGTACATAAAAAATTTTCTCTTACAAAAATGGAAAATAATAAAACGATAATTTTTTATATTTATTTAATAATAAATAATAGATATAAAATGGGGGCTTACTCCTTTTAGATAAATAAACTTAATTTTAGGAGCTGGTATTTATGTCAAGCAAGACATTAGAAGCATTTTTAACTCCACAATTAGCTGAGTTAAAAGAGAAAGGGCTCTATAATGAGATTAACTCTTTAGAAGGTTCTAACGAAGCTACTATTCAAATTAGTGGTAAACAATTTATAAATTTATCTTCAAATAACTATCTTGGTTTTGCGACTCATCCTCGTTTAAAACAAGCTGCTATTGAAGCAACTGAAAAATATGGAGTTGGTGCAGGAGCGGTACGTACGATTAATGGTACGATGGATATTCACGATCAACTTGAAAAAGCGATTGCTGAATTTAAACATACAGAGGCTGCTATTGCATTCCAATCCGGTTTTAACTGTAATATGGGTGCTATTTCAGCGGTAATGACAAAAAAAGATGCAATTCTATCTGATGAATTAAACCATGCTTCAATTATCGATGGTTGCAGACTTTCTGGCGCAAAAATTATTCGTGTAAAACACCAAGATATGGATGATTTACGTGAAAAAGCAAAAGAAGCTACAACTTGTGGTTTATATGAGAAAGTTATGTACATTGCAGATGGTGTTTTCTCTATGGATGGAGATGTAGCAAATATTCCTGATATTGTAAAAATTGCTGAAGAATTTGGCTTAATTACATATATCGATGATGCTCATGGTTCTGGCGTTATGGGTAAAGGAGCTGGAACAGTTAAGCATTTTGGATTATCAGATAAAATTGATTTCCAAATTGGTACACTTTCTAAAGCAGTTGGAGTTGTAGGTGGATATGTAGCAGGTTCACAACAATTAATCGATTGGTTAAAAGTTCGTGCACGTCCTTTCTTATTCTCTACGTCTTTAACACCAGCAAATGCTGCTGCTTGTATTGAAGCAATTCGTATTATGTCTGAAGAACCAGAAAAAATCGAAAAGCTTTGGGAAAATGGTGATTACTTAAAAGCTGGTTTATCAAAACTTGGATTTAATATTGGTGAGTCTGAAACACCAATTACACCATGTATTATCGGTGACGAAAATCTTACACAAGAATTTTCTAAACGTTTATACGAAGAGGGAGTTTATGCGAAGTCAATCGTATTCCCAACAGTACCACTTGGAACTGGTCGTATTCGTAATATGCCAACAGCTGTGCATACTAAAGAAATGCTAGATGAAGTTTTAGCTATTTATGAAAAAGTTGGTCGCGAATTAAACGTTATTAAATAACTTTAAATATTAATTTCGATATTTTATTACTATAAGGTGGACTAAGGAATGAAGAAAATATTAATTACTGGTTGTTTTGGACAAATCGGTTCAGAATTAACTATGCGTCTTAGAAATGAATACGGTAATGAAAATGTTGTTGCGACAGATATTCGCCGTCTTGAAGGAAGTCCAATTTTAGAAACTGGTCATTTTGAAATTTTAGACGTGATGGATAAAGAAAAAATGTTAGAGCTTGCTAAAAAGTATGAAGTTGATACATTCATTCATTTAGCTGCTCTATTATCAGCAGTTGCTGAAGCAAAACCAACATTAGCTTGGGACTTAAATATGGGTGGATTAGTGAATGCTCTTGAAGTAGCGAGAGAATTAAGCTTAAAATTCTTTACTCCAAGTTCAATCGGTGCATTTGGACCAGCAACACCAAAGGATAACACACCACAAGATACAATCCAACGTCCTACTACAATGTATGGTGTTACAAAAGTAGCTGGTGAATTATTATGTGATTATTACTTTGAAAAATTTGGTGTAGATACTCGTGGCGTACGTTTCCCAGGCTTAATCTCTTATGATACAGTACCAGGTGGAGGTACTACTGATTATGCTGTTGATATCTATTACGAAGCATTAAAAAATAAGAAATATACTTCATTCATTGGTGAAGGAACATACATGGATATGATGTATATGCCTGATGCAATTGATGCAATTATTAAGTTAATGGAAGCAGATCCATCAAAACTTAAACATCGTAATGCATTTAATATTTCAGCGATGTCATTTGAACCAACTCAAATCGCGGCATCAATTCGTAAATTCATCCCTGAATTTACATTAGATTTCGACATTGACCCTATTCGTCAAGGAATTGCCAATTCATGGCCAAATTCAATTGACAGCTCTGCTGCAAAAGAAGAGTGGGGCTTCGATCCAAAATTTGATTTAGATCGTATGTCTGAAGATATGTTATACAAATTAGCTGCAAAGTTAAACGTAACTCAAGCTTAATTAAAAAAGAAGGAGACCACTGTCTCCTTCTTTTTGTTTTCTCTTCCTTTACTAATTCCTGTTTTTGGTATTTTGTTTACTACTTTGACACAAACTTATCATGTATCAAGAATGATCAATTAAAATGCTGATAAAAAAGGAAGTTAGATGATGAATAATTTAGATCATAAGGGATTACCATTAACGATTAAAGAGATTAAAACGGCATATGAACTTTTAGAAGGTAAAGTTCGAAAAACACCTTTAGTAAAATCATTTTATTTAACTTCAAAATCGGAAGGAGAAATTTATTTAAAACTTGAAAATATGCAATTAACGGGCTCATTTAAATTTCGTGGTGCGTTTAATAAAATTTCGCATTTAACTGAGGAAGAAAGAAGTAAAGGAATTATCGCATGTTCAGCTGGTAATCATGCACAAGGTGTCGCTTTATCATCAAAGCTATTACATATTAAGAGTAAAATCATCATGCCCTTAACTGCACCAAAAGCAAAGGTTGAAGCAACAGAAGGCTACGGTTCAAATATCATTTTACACGGTGATACATTTGATGATGCGAAAGACTATTGTGCTAAAGTGCGAGATGAAACTGGTGAAACATTCATCCATCCTTACGATGATATTTACATAATGGCTGGTCAAGGGACTATTGGTATTGAAGTTTTAGATGATCTCTGGGATGTTGATACAATAATTGTTCCAATTGGTGGTGGTGGCCTCATTTCTGGAATTGCAGTCGCTTTGAAATCATTTAACCCTTCTATAGACATAATTGGTGTTCAAGCAGAGAATGTACATGGCATGAAAGCATCAATAGACGCCGGAGAAATAGTGAGTAATTATATCGCTCCAACTATAGCAGATGGTTGTTCTGTTAAGGTTCCTGGGAAATTAACTTATGAAATTGTAAAAGAATTAGTTACCGAAATCATTCTTGTGAGTGAGGAAGAAATTGAAGTCGCAATGAAGGATTTACTACAGCGCGGTAAAGCAGTTGTGGAAGGTTCAGGTGCTCTAGCGACAGCAGCAATTTTATCAGGTAAAGCTTCAAAATACATAAAAGATAAAAAAGTAGTAGCAATCATATCGGGTGGTAATGTTGACCTAGAGAGAATTTCCAGTGTTTGTGAACATTTCTTTGGGAATGAAGTAAAGTGATTTTTTTAAGAATGGGTGATCCTATTGTCGGAAAATAAATTAAGAAGAGAAATGGGATTTATTGCAGCTTTAACTACTGTAATTGGCACTGTAATTGGTGGTGGAGTTTTCTTTAAAGCTACAGCTGTATATGGCGCAACTGGATCTGCAAGCTTAGGTTTATTAGCATGGATTATTGGAGGAATCATTACAATTTGTGCTGGTTTATCGGGTGCTGAGCTTGCCGCAGCCATACCAAAAACAGGGGGGATGGTTGCTTATTTAAAACACACATATGGAGATTTGACAGCTTATTTACTTGGATGGGCTCAAACAATCATCTATTTTCCAGCTAATATTGCTGCACTTTCGATCATATTTGGTACGCAAGCAGTTTCCATTTTTGGGGTCCCTGCCAATTCTAATCAATTCACAGTAACGATTATTGCTGTCGTTACTGCAATTTTTATCACGTTGATGAATTTCTTAGGAGCAAAAACAGCTGGTAGTATTCAATCACTTTTTACGTTTTGTAAACTAATTCCTTTGGCGATTTTAATTATATTTGGATTATTACATGAAGGAAATGTGACTTTTCAGCTTTTTCCAATTGAGGTAGGTAGTGATCGAAGTTTTTTGCCAGCACTTGGTTCAGCTTTACTTGCTACGATGTTTGCATATGACGGTTGGATACTTGTTGGAAATATTGCCGGCGAAATGAAAAATCCTAAAAATGATTTACCTAAAGCAATCGTAATTGGTTTAGCAACTGTAATGGCGGTTTATCTTTTGATTAACATATCATTTTTATTTGTATTAACCGCAGCACAACTAGCTGGTACATCTACACCTGCCACTGAAGTTTCGAAAGTTTTATTCGGTAATTTTGGAGGAAAACTCGTCTCAATCGGAATTTTGATTTCAGTATTTGGCACAATTAATGGCTATACAATGACAGGTATGAGGGTTCCATATGTAATGGCTAAAGAACAAAAACTTCCTTTTAGTAGGTGGTTTGGTAAATTATCGAAAACTGGAGTTCCATATAATGCTGGTCTATTTATCCTAATAGTTGCCATATTTATGATGTTTATAGGTGGATTTGACTTATTAACGGACATGTTAGTATTTGTCATTTGGATTTTCTATACATTAACATTTATTGCGGTTTATATTTTACGAAAACGTGAACCGGATCTGAAAAGGCCATATAGGGTACCTTTTTTACCATTAGTTCTCTCAATCGCAATAATTGGGGGAGTCTTTATCGTCGTAAATACACTTATGACGCAAACTATTTTAGCATTTTGGGGAATTGGTTTAACGTTAATTGGACTTCCTGTTTATTACATGTTACCGAAAAAACATGTTGAAGTAGATGATTGAAAAAGGTAGGAATTCTCCTACCTTTTAGTCTGCTTATTGAATTTATATCTGGTTGTTTATTTCAGGAAAATTGTTTTCGTTCGAACGATTCTTTGTAAAATTCAAAAATTTATATGTTGTAATGACGCCAATCAATAAAAACAAACTGGCAATGATTGGTGGTAAAAGATGATAAAAATCTGTATAACCAATCATAAAATGGACTGCAAATGCAGTTATAAACGCAGGTAAGCTCCCAAACAATAATGTCCACCAAATCCATTTTTGATTTTGTCGGAACCCCCATAATGAAATCATGAGTACTAGTAAGCCAACACTTACTAATCCACCTCCAAAACCTGCGCGATCATGTGAGATAACAGGTATTAAGTGCTGATTAAATGCATTCAACCCTGAAGGGGTTATACATAAATAATTTAAATCTGTTTTAACAAAGGTAGTAGTGACACCTACAAAGGAAATAATACATCCTCCGATTATTATCGAAAATCCTAGTATAATAAAAAATAATTGACCTATTAAACTAAGCTTCCAAACGCTGTTATTTGTTAAATTTTCAGATTCTGGACTTCTATTTATCCCTTTGGTTTTAAAGAAACCAATTAAGAATGGTATTAATAGAACAACCCAAAATATAGCGTTTAACCAGTCAAAGTAACCATATCCTATAAATAAGAATATTGCTAAAAAACCTACGAACGCACTTGTGTCAGTTGCTTTTTTTGCCCAATGATAATGATGTTTAACTCCATTTATGGCTAATGACATGAACAAGATTCCACCCGACATAATCGTCCCAGAAAGTGTCATCCGATCATGTGACATAAAGGGGAGAATTCGATCATTAAACTGTAAAATTAATTGACGATCAATCGTTAAAAAGTGCTCATCATATGGAAGGACAATGGAAGTTAAACTAATAAATAGAGCAAGTAATCCGCCAATAAACATGAAAAGACCAAATAAAAAGTACCATATCCATCCGTCACTTAAACTAGGTTTCGCTTTTTTTCTTCTATACTTTATCGCTTCATTGATCCGTTTCGGTAAACCAGGACCACTGAGTACATATCCATGAGTCAAAAAAACTAAAGATGCCCCGGCATCGATTAATTCAATTGCATCAATTGGTTCAACCACTCCGCCTTTTGTAAATTTCGGTTTCTCAAACTGATTTGATTTTAACTTTTTAATAGTATGTATTAAGTTATTTTTTTGCTCTAAATCAGTATTATTTGGAATTTCTTCAATTAATATTGAATCGAATGGATAACTTTCTTGTTTAAGAAAAACATCTATTTCATTTGAACAAATTGATAGACAAATAGGTTTAGTAGAAGCCCAATTATTTTCTGCTAAATCCTTGGCCAAATCAAGCTCTAAGATGAATAAATCAACAAAATCAGAAAGCTTTGATTCGATCAGTTTAAATTCATCAAAACTCCCAACTATTCTAGCAAAAATAGGAACCTTCTTATGTATTTTTGAAAGTTTATGAGCTGTTTGTTCTACGGTTAATACTTTATTTTCCTCAGTTCCGATTAATTGGTTATGTTTCAAATCAATGAGCGGACTTTTGCTTTTATAGGTATCGTTTATAGAAATAGGTCCAATTTCAATTACACCAAATCCTAAATTCATAAAAGCATTTGTGCCAGATAGATAGGGGTCAATCTTAGAGGCCAATCCAATTTGATTTTTAAGTTTCAAATGATGAATCTCGTATTCAAGTGAGCTGTCAGTGTTTAAATGACCGAGAAATTCAATTAGATTCGGACCAAATGGCATAGTTGAGATCTTATTCATGCTACTATGAATGAATTCTCTTGATACTTTAGAAGGAAGCTTTGAGAGCATTGGTTTAAAAATTGTATGATAAGACCAATCAGGCATAGCATAACCTCATTTTTTTTCAGATTACTTCTAGTTTACTTTGACAAATATAAAATGAAAACACTTTCTTTCTATATTGTGAATTAATTCACAATGCATTGGAATTTTTGTATAAATATGGTATAAATAAAAAGAGTTATCTACTTTCAAAATTAGTAAGACAAGTAAGGAAAAGGTTGTATAGAAAGGCGTATATGTGATTACAATGGTAAATATGCAAAAAGTGATAGTCATCGTTGGTCCTACAGCAGTAGGGAAAACAAAACTAAGTATTGAACTTGCAAAAGCTGTTGATGGAGAAATCATTAATGGTGATGCAACACAGGTTTATAAAGAATTAAATATTGGAGCAGCTAAAATTACAGAAGAAGAAAAGGAAGGAATTCCCCATCATTTAATTGATTTCCTTGATCCAAAAGATTCTTTTACAGTTGCTGATTTTCAAACTTTAGCTAGAGAGAAAATTAAAGAAATAGCTAATCGAGGTAAAATTCCAATTATTGTTGGTGGTACTGGATTATATATCCAAAGTGTATTAACTAAATATGAATTTGCGGAGCAAGAAGGTGATGAGCTTTTAAGAAACCAATTAGAGGGTTTTGCGATGGCTTTTGGGAATAAAGCATTACATGATCAATTAAAAGAAATTGATCCAGAAAGTGCAAAGCAAATACATATGAATAATGTCAGAAGAGTAATCCGTGCAATTGAAGTTTTCAAACTAACGGGACAAAAATTTTCAGAGACCGCATTTAAAAAAGAGCCAGAGTATTTATATGATGCAGAAATAATCGGATTATCGATGGAACGAGAGCTACTATACAATCGAATTAATTTACGAGTTGATCTAATGTTGGAAGAAGGACTAGTAGATGAAGCAAAAATGCTCTACGACAAAGGTATTCGAAATTGTCAATCTGTGCAAGCGATTGGCTATAAAGAGCTTTACGATTATTTTGATGGAATCTTAACAAAAGAGGAAGCAATCGATCTAATTAAACAAAGCTCAAGAAGGTATGCAAAAAGGCAAATGACGTGGTTTCGAAATAAAATGAACATCCATTGGTTTGATATGGATGGACATAATTTTGATATAAAAAAACTGGAAATTTTAGCTATACTTGAAGGAAAGGGCTATTTCATCTCGAATAAATATATGTAGAGGTAGAAGAGGAGGAAAAGGACATGAAAACATCAATCAACATTCAAGACCAGTTCTTAAACCAATTACGTAAAGACAATCTAGCGGTTACAGTATTTTTACTAAATGGATTTCAAATCAAAGGTAAAGTAAAAAGCTTTGATAACTTTACGGTATTGTTAGATGTTGAAGGTAAACAACAATTAATATATAAACATGCAATTTCAACGTTTGTACCATCTAAAAATGTACAAATTGAAATGTAAAATAAATTGAAAAAAGAGCATTGATCTTATGGTCAATGTTCTTTTTTAATTATGCTGGATAAGTTAATTAAGATAATTATATTATGTAAACTAATGGGAGGGAATCAAATGTATGTCCCAAAAGAATTTAAAGAAACAGATTTAAATCAATTAATAGCCGAAATGAAGAAAAATAGCTTCGGAATATTATTATCGAATAATGACGAGGCAAAAATAGAAGCAACTCATTTACCATTTATCATACGAGAAGATAAAGAGAATTTAATGATCATTACACATTTAGCTAAGCCAAATCCTCAATGGAAAACGATGAATGGAAAAGAATGTTTAATCATCTTCCCAGGACCACATGCATACGTTTCTGCTTCATGGTATGAAGAAAAAAATACAGTTTCAACCTGGAACTATACAGCAATCCATGCTTATGGAAAAGTAACAACAATTGAAAATAAGGATGAAATGAGACAAATCGTTTTAAAAACGACTGATTATTTTGAAAAAAGGCAATCAAAACCTTGGAAATACGAGGATCACACAGATTATGTTGAAAAATTACTTTCAGGCATTGTTTGTTTAAAAATTGAAGTAACAGAGTTAATCGGTAAAAAGAAATTAAGTCAAAATCATTCGATGGAGAGACGAGAAAAAGTGATTACAGCTTTGCAAAATGAAGAAAAATATTCTTCGAAAGAAATCGCAGAACTTATGAAAGCAAAACTAAATACAAGTTCTTAAAAAGAAGTTATCTACAATAAATAAGGAGGGAGTTATGATGAACGAAATCATAACTCCTTTTTATTTGGGCGTTCATTTTCCCTGAAAAAATAGAAAGTATCGTTTTAAAGAAACGGAGGTCTTTAATCCAACTAAATGCTGAATATCTTCCACTAATAATCCCTCTTTTATTTTCCGTAGAATAAAAGTGTTTCTTAAATGTTGTGAGCAAAGTCCTTTTCTAAGCCCAGCTCTTTTAACTTCCAATCTAAGCATTTTTTGAAATGCAATTTCAGTTAGAGCTTTCGGTGAATCTGTATCGTATACCCAATGGAACGTCATGCGGTTAAAATCAAATGCAACAAAGAGCGGGTGAGTTGAATGATAGTGGGGTCTTACGGGCTCGGGTATCGTGACAAAATAATTATATAATAGTACTCGGTCTTCTTTTGTAAGAATAATTGTTCTTTTAGTACCTTCTTTGCTATGGACAACAAGTTCATTTAAAGCGAAGTTAATGTCCCTCATTTGTAAATCAATTAATTCCTTTAAAGTCAGTCCATAATACAGCATAAAACGAATCATAATTTCGTTACGATCCATTAAAAATGATCTAGCTTTTAATTGCTTTTCAGACAAATCTGTCGTGGATTGAACGATTGACAGTAATTCTTTTTCTTCTTCTTCTGAGATAAAATCGTCCGTTGAAAGGGCGCGTGAAGGTCCTGCTAAATAGTTTGTGAATGGAATGATATTCTCGATGGAAGAATTATTAGAATGTAAAAATTTATAAAATTGATTTAGTACGACATAAATTCGATGCATCGTTTTCTCATTATATCCACGTTCAGATGTTAAATAATAGAAATAATCATTAAAATCTTGAACTTGTAATGTACTAAAGCTGTCATTAAATTTTTTAAAATAACGGAAACATTCTTCTAAATCATAGCAATAACGCTTAATAGTAGATTCTTTTCTTCCTTTACTATTTAAGTGAGAGGCAAATTGCAAGATGACATCAGGTAAAGTAGCAGTCGTTAAGTTTGGGATCGTCAAATTTATCAACTCTTCTCTTTTTCTCTCATTATATCAAATAAGTTAATAGAATTTAGTAAAATTTAGCAATCTTATCCATTTAACAGATAGTCTGGAGAATAAAAGTTTTGAAATGAATTGTTCGTACATATAATAGTAAAAAACTTATTTAGTAAAATACTTTCAAAAGCGCATAAAAAGTACTTTAATGTGATTTCTTGCGGAGTGCTTACTTATAAATACACAAAAAAATGTTCGACAGAATAAGAGAGGTGTCATGTTTGGAGCAGCCAATTCGTTTAAAAGATAACGGCCAAATAAATGTTGTACTTAATACAGTGAAAAGGGGAGAGGTTTCTCCAAATCCAAGTATCGAAACAGTGAAACAGCCTAAACATGAGTTATTAATTGAAATAGAGGATCAATTAAGACATTTAATTGGCATGGAAGAAATAAAAAAGATGATTCATGAAATTTATGCTTGGATATTTATTAATAAAAAAAGAGAAGAATTAAACTTAAAGGCTGAAAAACAAGTATTGCATATGTTGTTTAAAGGGAATCCAGGAACTGGAAAAACGACTGTTGCAAGGATTATTGGTCAATTATTTTTGAAAATGGGTGTATTGTCAAAAGGCCATTTAATTGAAGCAGAGAGAGCAGATTTAGTCGGAGAATACATTGGTCACACTGCTCAAAAAACTAGAGATTTAGTAAAAAAAGCAAATGGTGGGATTCTTTTTATTGATGAGGCTTACTCACTTGGCCGTGGTGGGGAAAAAGATTTCGGAAAAGAAGCGATTGATACACTTGTTAAACATATGGAAGATAAACATGGCGACTTTGTACTGATATTAGCCGGCTATTCTTCCGAAATGGATTATTTCTTAAGTTTGAATCCTGGACTAAAATCAAGATTTCCATTCATTTTAGAATTCCAGGATTATTCAGTAAAGGAGCTTCTAGATATTTCAAAAAAAATGTTTGTTGACCGAGAATATATACTATCTCGGGAAGCGGAATACCGATTAAGAGACTTTATCCAAAAGGCAAAACTTGAAAATCGTGCTCATTTTAGCAATGGGCGATTTGTCCGTAATATTGTTGAAAAATCCATTAGGACACAAGCAACAAGATTAGTATCTGAGACCGAGTTTAATCGAGAAATATTAATGAGGATTGAAGAAAAAGACCTGTTTACTTCAGACAAAATCGATTCAATTAATTGAATGATTACCTATTTTATCTGGTGCTTTCTACCCCACCAACCTTTAACGTTAAAATAGATTGAAATAATGAACCCAATTAAAATGTTAAGGACAATACAATATAAATAACCATATTTCCAGTTTAACTCAGGCATATTTACAAAATTCATGCCATAAAATCCTGCGATAAAGGACATCGGTAAAAAAATGGCACTTATGAGTGTTAAAGTTTTCATAATATCATTTGTCCGGTCAGATTTTAAGGACATTTGCAGCTCTATAATGCCTCCCATACTTTCTTTAAAATTATCAAGGGCATTAATAATACGCTCATAGTTCTCTTTCAATTCGTTAAAATAAAAACCTGCATCCTGACTTAAGAAAGGAAAATCTGCTTCTACAATTTGGGTAATGACATTTACTTGCGGTTCTACAAGCTGTCTTAAATCTTGAAGTTGAACTTTCCAATTGAAAATTTTTTGATCTAAATCCTTTCGAAATGGGTCATTAAATAAGTCCCGTTCAATTTCTTCAATCTCATTTGCAAACCGATCAATCGAGATAAGGAACTTCTCAATAACTTCGTGGAAAATTTGATATAAAACATGACCAGCATGATCTACTTTTATATAATTTTGACTGAATTCCTGAGTTACATATTTGAATAAATCTATTTCATGATCTTCTATATATGAAATAATTAAATTACTGCAAACTAGAATATTTATTTTAGTTGGTTTAAATAATTTAGTTAAGGCATATAAGGAAAGGATTGCCTCGTTTTTAAAGATATTTATTCTTGGCTTATGCACACTATGTAGAAGTTTCTTTTTTGCTAAAGGATGAATATCCAAACTTTCAATAATAGTAATTAACTCATCAAAGGAATTATTATTGAAGTGATACCAAAGAATTTCATCTTTAGTTGGAAGCAAAAATTCATCAAATGTTTCGACTGAATGGTTTGTAATATTGTATCTCTTCAAATGAAATTCCTCCTTTAAATAAATTTCTAAAATAGTGTTGGCAAGTATAGGTAAATTATGTGAAGAAAACAAACGCATTTTTGGGTTTGTTTTTTCGTGGTAATGAAACAGGAGACTACTAATGTTTGTTGCAAAGAAGCGAAAGAGCTGAGGGAGAATAATTACTAATTTGTCATACAATATAAAAAAACAAACCATCATTTTAAAAGGTTTGTTTTTATTGGACTTATTTATTTAATTTAATTTAATTTTTGAGTGTTTGATTCGTCTAAACTAACTGTAGAGCCTTTAAATGATCTTTTTGGTAGACTCCAATTATAATGTACAGATAATAGTCTAAGTAGAACAATAACAATGAATAGGAATAAAAGTTCAAATTTTGTATCAACAAATTTATTTCCAATTAAAACGCCTACAAGTATTGCCCAAAAAGCATAAACTTCTGAATGTAATACCATTGGTTTTCTTTTTGCAAGTAGATCTCGTACGATTCCGCCACCGATTCCAGTTAAGACAGATGCTACAATAACAGCGCTAACTGGTAATTTTAATTCCATGGCATAATTTGCACCGAGAATTGCAAAAGCGGATAAACCGATTGAATCGAATAAAATATCTAATTTTTTAAATGGTTTATTTGATAATTGCGGAAAGAAAAAGATAATTGTCATCGCAACTAAAGCAATTGTAAAATTTGTTGTTTGATTCCATAAATAGTTAATTGGATAACCTATTAATAGATTACGTAATGCACCGCCACCAAAGGCTGTAGCAAAGCCCAGAATATAGACACCAAATAAATCGTAGTCTTCTTCCATCGCAACTACTGCACCACTTAATGCAAAGGAAATAGTACCAATAATGCTAAATAAATCCCATGTTTCCAAAAAGCAATTCCCCCGCCCTGAATAAAAAGATGAAAAATAGTCCAGATATCATTATAATAAAGAGACAGTTAAGAGTAAAGAATATTTATTGCTTAGAATTGGTTAAAGAAAAGGTGGAATTTTGTGTCGAATGAAATGAGAGAAAAAGCCATTTTAGTTGGATGTCAGCTTCAAAATGTAGATGATGATCGTTTTAATTATTCATTGGATGAATTAGCATCACTTACGAAAACGGCAAATGGAGAAGTGGTTTTAATAACTTCACAAAAAAGAACTAAATATCATCCAGCATTATACATAGGGACAGGTAAAGTAGAAGAGTTAGAGGCCGCAATTGCAGAGTTAGAACCTGATGTTGTTATTTTTAATAATGAACTGACTCCATCTCAAATTCGTAATTTATCTGCAAGATTAGAAAAAAGAGTAATTGACCGTACACAATTAATATTAGACATATTTGCACAGCGAGCGAAAACAAAAGAAGGTAAATTACAGGTTGAATTGGCTCAATTACAATATTTGATGCCAAGATTAGTTGGTCAAGGTACAGAGTTATCAAGACTTGGTGGAGGTATTGGTACAAGAGGGCCTGGAGAAACAAAACTAGAATCTGATCGTCGTCATATTCGAAAACGTATTGATGATATTAAACAGCAATTAAAGATAGTCGTTGAACATCGTAAACGTTATCGTGAGCGACGTAAGAAAAATGAAATGTTTCATATTTCGTTAGTAGGTTATACAAATGCAGGAAAATCAACGTTATTTAACCGACTAACTAAATCTGATGTGTATGAACAAGATTTACTGTTTGCGACATTAGATCCTACAACAAGAAAATTTGTTTTATCAAATGGTATGACAACTTTACTAACAGATACGGTTGGTTTTATTCAGGATTTACCAACTTCACTTATTGCTGCATTCCGTTCAACACTCGAAGAAGCAACAGAAGCAGATTTCATTCTTCATGTTGTCGATGCATCTCATGAAAATTATAAAAGCCATGAAGTAACAGTTTCTAAATTATTGAATGATTTAGATGTTGAAAATATTCCAATTTTAACTGTCTATAATAAAATAGATCAAGTTCATGAGGACTTTGTACCGTCACCATCTGAAGGTTTTATTGAAATGAGTGCTTTAAATGAAGATGATTTAAGTAAATTACGTCAAAGAATTGAATTTGAATGTAAGCAGTATATGGAATATTTTGAGGCATTTGTACCAGCATACGAGGGCAAATTGATTCATGAAATCAAAAAATTAACGATGATTGAATCAATCAACTTTAATGAAGAAGCAGAAATCTATCAAATTACTGGTTACGTTTTCAAGGAACATTCAATTTATGATACAGTTAGAAGATATAGAATACATAAGGAGCAATAATCAATGCTAGAATTTTTATCAAACGGGGAAAAAATTGCACCATTAGTGGCAGATGTTGAAAAATTAATTTCAGAAGCCCATAAAGAAATTGACGAAGTGATTGAGTATAACCAATTTAAAGTTTTACAAAGCTTTCGAAAGCATAAAGTGAGTGATAGTCATTTTATCCCAACAACTGGTTATGGTTATGATGATATCGGAAGAGATACATTAGAGGAAATTTTTGCAGATGTTTTAGGTGGAGAAGCTGGTTTAGTAAGACCGCAAATCATTTCTGGAACCCATGCAATTTCAACTGCTTTATTTGGCGTACTAAGACCAGGAGATGAGCTTTTATATATTACCGGGAAGCCATACGATACATTAGAAGAAATCGTAGGGATACGTGGGGAAAGTGGAAATGGCTCATTAAAAGACTTTGGGATTGGATATGAATCAATCGAATTAGTAAATGATGAACGAATCAATTATGAAAAAGTAGCAAATAAAATGACAAGTAATACAAAAGTAATCGGTATTCAGCGTTCAAAAGGTTACGGAACAAGACCTTCATATACAATTGAACAAATTAAAGAGATGATTGATTTTGTAAAAGAGATTGATCCAAATGTCATTGTTTTTGTAGATAATTGCTATGGTGAGTTTGTTGAAAAACTAGAGCCATGCCATGTAGGAGCAGATTTAATGGCAGGCTCATTAATTAAAAATCCTGGTGGTGGACTTGCAAAAACAGGTGGTTATATTGTAGGACGTAAAGATTTAGTTGAGAAATGTGGCTATCGTTTAACATCTCCAGGAATTGGACGTGAAGCTGGTGCTTCTCTTTATGCGTTACAAGATATGTATCATGGATTTTTTATGGCGCCACATATTACTGGTCAATCATTAAAAGGAGCTTTATTTACTGCAGCGTTCTTAGAAAAGCTTGGCATGAACACAAACCCTTCATGGGATGCAGTAAGAACTGATTTAATTCAATCTGTTCAATTTGATGATAAAGAAAAAATGATCGCATTTTGTCAGGCAATTCAAGCGGCTTCACCAATTAATGCTCATTTTACGCCAACAGCAAACTATATGCCTGGATACGAAGACGATGTAATTATGGCAGCGGGGACATTTATCCAAGGTGCAAGTATTGAGTTAACAGCAGACGGTCCGATAAGAGCTCCATATGTTGCATATGTTCAAGGTGGTTTAACTTACGCTCATGTGAAAATCGCAATCTGCTCAGCAGTTAATTCTTTAATTGAAAAAAATCTATTAGAAATTTAAAACAAAATAGCTCATGACCTCTAGTCATGAGCTATTTTATATATGAAAATAATTGGGGACTTACTTTCATAATGAAAAAGGTTCTATCTATATTTATATCTTACAGGTTAATTCTTAAATTAACCTTAACACTATCATTAAAATTCGATAATATTTATCTAATGTTGTATTAAGGTTAGGAGTATGCGACTATATAGAAGTGGGTAAACAGCATAGATTCAGTAATGAGCGGAGGAAAAACAATGGAAAATCTACCTAATTGTCCTAAGTGTAATTCAGCATATACATATGAAGATGGAAATCTTTTAATTTGTCCGGAATGTGGTTATGAATGGACAATGGAAACAGAACATACAAATGACGAAACAAAAGTAGTAAAAGATGCTAACGGAAATATTTTAAATGATGGGGATTCAGTTACAGTAATAAAAGATTTAAAAGTAAAGGGCACATCACTTGTCGTTAAAATTGGTACAAAAGTGAAAAGTATTCGATTAGTTGAAGGTGATCACGATATCGATTGTAAAATTGAAGGTTTTGGTGCCATGAAGTTGAAATCTGAGTTTGTTAAAAAAGCGTAATTTTGTTAGTTTTAAATTCTATAAAAGAACAAATGCATCAAGTCAAAAGGCTCGATGCATTTGTTTTATATATTACGAAAGAAAATAAAAATAATAGTTTGATATAAATTAATATTTGTTAAAATAAAAGAGATATAAAATAAACGCTTACATTCATAGATATATTGCAATTATTTTTTACAAATCGCCCAACTAAAAGAAGGTGTATAAATGAATAATCGAGCGCATCATTTTGCAATGGATTATGTGAATTCAGAGGAAAAACAAAAAATGTTATATAAACGGACACTATTGATGGTTAGCATTTCGCAAATTTTTGGTGGAGCTGGATTAGCAGCTGGAGTTACTGTCGGTGCACTATTAGCTCAACAAATGCTTGGGACAGATGCTTTTACTGGTCTTCCGGCATCCCTTTTTACACTAGGTTCAGCAGGAGCGGCATTAATTGTTGGTAGGCTTTCTCAAAGATTCGGTCGACGAATCGGGCTTGCTGCAGGGTTTTTTACAGGTGGACTTGGAGCAATTGGTGTAGTAATTGCGGCAATGACAAACAGTATTATCCTTTTATTTGCATCACTCTTGATTTACGGTGCAGGAACGGCAACCAATTTGCAAGCTAGATATGCGGGAACTGATTTAGCAAATAATAAACAACGTGCAAAAGCAATTAGTATCGCAATGGTTTCCACAACATTTGGTGCTGTTGCAGGTCCTAATTTAGTAGGCCCAATGGGGAAATTTGCAGTCTCCATTGGCGTGCCAGCACTTGCAGGTCCATTCATTTTATCCGCAACTGCTTTTATTTTAGCCGGCCTTTTTCTTTTCATAATGCTTAATCCAGACCCGTTGATTTTAGCGAAAATAATCGAGTCAAATAAAACAAATAAAGTGGATGTAGCTCATTCCACACAAATTGAAAGTATAAAAGCAAAGAGGGGTATTGCTGTAGGAGCAACGACAATGGTACTAACGCAAATAGTAATGGTTGCTATTATGACAATGACTCCTGTTCACATGAAACATCACGGGCATGGACTAAACGAAGTAGGTGTAGTGATTGCGTTCCATATTGGCTCAATGTATCTTCCTTCACTCATTACAGGTATTCTTGTAGATAAAATAGGGCGAACAGCTATATCGATTGCATCTGGAGCCACTTTATTACTAGCAGGAGTAATAGCTGCATCAGCACCAAGTGATTCGATGATTCTCCTAGTAGTTGCTCTTTCATTACTAGGATTAGGATGGAATTTTGGACTAATCAGTGGAACTGCTCAAATCGTTGATTCAACAGATTCTACTACACGCGCCAAGACGCAAGGAACTGTGGATGTATTTGTCGCACTAGCAGGGGCGTCAGGTGGCGCATTGTCTGGAATGATTGTTGCGAATTCAAATTATGCAACATTATCATTAGCTGGAGGAATCTTATCCCTAATCCTTATCCCAGTCGTGATTTGGTCGCGTGGAGGGAATAAAGAACATGAACAAGGTCTTCATATGTAAAATGAAATTTAATTTATAAAATTTATAGGAGCTGATTAATCAGCTCCTATTTCACAATTTGCACGCTTGTTAAGAAGTTTAATTGTTTTCTCAAATTGAATTCGTACACAATTAATGAGAGCAAAGGGGGAAATATGAAAAAAATTTTAGGTTATTTCATACTAATAATATTATTGATCAGTTTAACCAGCTGTTCCTTAAGCAAAAACACAAATAAGGATATTTTTCATTATAAAAATTCTTATGTCGGTAATAACAGTGCCGTAGGAAATATTATAAAACGATTACCGAATCATAATGAATTCACCAAAATGTCACTCCAAACAAAAAAGAAGCCTTATGGTATAACGATTGATTATAAGAATTTACCGGCTAATACTAAAAATATTGTAATACATAATGCTACTTACTTATTTGCATTGATCAAAAATGTAGAATGGATTGTTTTTGAGTTTGCTGATCAAAAATATACTGTGACAAGACAACAACTGGATGAATGGTATGGAAAAGATTTAAGTTCTTATACGAATGAAAAGGAACTAGAGGAACTAATCCACACTAATTTAAAAGATAAAAACAAGGTAGATCAGTTATTAAAGAAATAAAATCTAACCATTATGAAAGTGATTGATAAATTATAATAGTCTAATAGATTTAGAAAATAGAAAAAGTAGTAAACGGATATAAAGGGGTAAATGAATGTCTATTTTAACAAATCAATCTGAATTTAAAGTTCTAATTGAAAAAGAATTAATTCCGAATGTAAACCTCAAGAGTGAACGTCCAAATGACCCAATAGTAGTTAAGAATATTCCAGAAGGTTGGAAATGCATTGGATCAGGTAATTATGCTGCTGTTTTTATACATCATTCTGAACCAAAAGTGGTTGTTAAAGTTTATGGAAAAGATCTAGAAGGTTTAGAAAAAGAAGTTCAAGTCTATAAAAAATTAGGAGAGCATCCAGCTTATTCGAAATTGATCCAATACGGTGAAACATATCTAGTATTAAAAAGATTAGAAGGAATTACGTTATACAACGCACTTGCAAATGGTAATCGAATACCTGAGAGTGTAATTAAAGATGTAAATATTGCACTTAAGTATGCGATAAGTCGTGGGTTAAATCCATACGACGTTCACGGAAAAAATGTGATGATGAAAGATGGTAGGGGATACGTTGTAGATATATCTGACTTTTACAAAAAAGGAAAGGATGAAAAGTGGGAAGATTTAGTCAAAGCTTACTACAAACTCTATAAAAAAACTTTGTATAAAGTACCTATAAAAATCCCGTTAAAATTCCTAGATTTTACTAGGCACTCATATAGATTTTACAAAAAATTGAAGAGAAAGTTTTAAGATAGACTACGTTGGGAAATGTTACGACAAGTTTAATAGGTAATATAATTGTACATTTCATATGACTGCAATGGATATGAAAAATAGAGATAGCTGTTAACATTTCAAGAAGACTAGCATACGGGCTAGTCTTCTTGTGTTTACAGTTCTTCATATTTTTTTTATGATGAGGATAAATTCGCTCCTCATTTTGTACTCTTTTTTCACTAAGATTTATTTAAATAGAGCTGTTTTCATTTATTCATAGTTAAATAGAAATATCTTGGTGATCTTCATAATTTAACAATTGCTTATGATTATAAAACTTCTCAAAAATGATGCCCATTAAATAGTAAAAGACTAAGCCAAAACATAAATGAATTAGTGTAAATTTAATACCAAATGAAGCAATTTCATAGATAACGACAGGTAATTTAGCCGTTGTCCAAACTCCTAAAAAGAAAACAACATAGCGAATACTTGCTCCTTTTTTCAATAAGAGTACCGCAATCGGAAAAGCTAGGTATAGAGGACCAGCTGCAATACCTCCTAGTAATAGTGCAAACAAAACACCGTAAATACCAGATTTATCTCCCATATATTTAATAAGAGTTTCTTTCTCAACCCATTTATCAAGTAAGCCAACAAAAATTAAAACAGGTGGGAGGAGAAAGAGCATATTTAAAATACTATTTCCAGTTAATTGAAATGCTTTCATTCCAAGTGAGTGGTTTATGAATGTTAGAACGATGAACGCTACTAATAAAATAAAAAAGAAACGATATTTTTTTAATTGACTCATACCATCACCAACCAAATAATATATGCAAATAAAAGAGACATTAAAAGTCCACTTGCATTACGTGCATATGCAAAACTTCTTCCAAATAATTTTTGTTCCATCGGTAATGTAATAATTCCTACCGACATTAAAGTTGACATTAAAACTGCTACTTGTGGTAATCCAGCACCATTTTGGACTAATGTTTCTCCAAGAGGAAAAACGATAAAACTTGGAATTAGTCCAACAGAACCAATTAATGTTGATAGTATAATTCCTTTCACTCCAGAGTGTTCCCCAATAATTGATGAAACCATTGTAGGCGTTAATAAGGATAAGGATAGTCCTACAAATAACATAATCGTTAAAACTTCAGGCAAAATATTACAAAACATTTTCCAAGATTTTAATAGAGCTTCTTTCGTTTTTTTTCGATCTTTTATAAAAGAAATAATCGTCAGGATTATTGCTAAACTGTATAGGATCGAAGCATTAATCATGATTCTTCACCTTCCATACATTGTATCTGCGCAAGAAAAAAGTTAAATTCTTAAGCTTTTCTTCAATGTTTATTTGAAATTCTTCCAATTTTTCTTTTCCAACTTCAGTAATTTTATACATCTTAATTGGTTTATCTTGCTCGGATGTACCTAAATAAGATTCAACAGCACCTTCAGTCTCTAATTGCTTTAGAGTACGATATAATATGGAACTGTCGATCGGATTGATTGGTAGTTCTTCCTCACACTTCTGCAGAAGCTTCCCTCCATAAGTATCCCCCTCTGTTAAAAACAATAAAAGAAACGCACCAGTATGTCGGCCTGTATGCTTCATAAATAGTAAACCTCCTAAATTCGTAAATATCATCACAAAGAATAATTTCATACTGTTAATAACAATATACTGTGAATAACAGTAATATGTTCCTAACAGTAAAATTAATCTGTTAATTTATTTTAAGTCTAACTTTTTAAAAAATTTTCGCTTACTGAGGAAAGATTGGATTTAAGTTTTTACAGGAGCATTTCTTTAGGTGAGAAATGCTTCTTTTCTATTTGTAAAATATAAGGATAATTTTATAACGATAATAATATAATAAAGAACAATAATAATTTATTGTAAAACGATAAATTGTATGGTAAATTCAAATTGAAAATAATTTAGTGAGGTGCTTTTATGAAACGAGGGTCAACTCTCTTTTTAAAAATAGTAGTGATTCTTATTGGGCTACCAGTTCTTGCATTGTGTATATTTGTGGTTCCGAAGATTGCAGAATTTGCTGCTGAGCTGTATCCGAATATTGCTTTAATGAAATATTTCATTTTTATCGATCTATATGCAGCAGCGATTCCTTTCTATTTTGCTCTTTATCAAGCTTTTAAACTTTTAAGCTACATTGATAAAAACAAAGCTTTCTCGGAATTATCGGTTAACGCATTAAAGAAAATAAAATTTAGTGCAATCGCAATTAGTGTTTTGTATGTACTAGGGTTGCCACTTTTTTATTTAATTGCTGATATGGATGATGCTCCAGGAATTATCGTTATTGGCATGGTCTTGATTTTTGCTTCAATGGTAATTGCAGTCTTTGCAGCCGTTCTCGAAAGGCTTTTGAAAGAAGCGATTGATATAAAATCAGAAAATGATTTAACGGTCTGAGGTGAAGAACATGGCAATTATTATCAATATTGACGTGATGTTGGCAAAAAGGAAAATGAGCGTAACCGAGCTTTCGGAAAAGGTTGGGATTACGATGTCGAATCTTTCTATATTGAAAAACGGTAAGGCAAAAGCGATTCGTTTTGCAACTTTAGAAGCAATTTGTAAGGCCTTAGAGTGTCAACCAGGAGATATTTTAGAGTACCAAAATGATGGAGACAACAAATAGATCGTTGAGATTGATATCAATTTATAAAGGAGAGCTAATTGTGAATTTAATACTTCAAAAGGCTGAGTCACATTTTAATAGAGCGGTTAAACAACTTGTTCGATTTGGTTGGGAGCAAGCTTTATCATGTATTTTTCCTGTTGTGATTTTTGCCTCTTTAGCTTTTACTAAAATTGTGCCACTTCCATTTCTGCCAAGATATGATTGGTTACTATTAATCTGTATTTTGATGCAGTGGTTAATGGTACGTACTAAGCTTGAAACATTGGATGAATTAAAGGTCATCACACTGTTTCACCTAATCGGACTTGCACTTGAACTTTTTAAGGTACATATGGGCTCTTGGGCTTATCCTGGGGAAGGATACTCCAAACTATTTGGAGTGCCACTATATAGTGGCTTTATGTACGCAAGTGTTGCCAGTTATTTATGTCAAGCATGGAGAAGGTTGAATGTTGAACTAATTAATTGGCCACCATTTTTTGTAGTTGCTTCACTTGCAGCAGCCATTTATTTGAATTTCTTTACTCACCATTTTTGGATGGACGTTCGTTGGTGGTTATCAGGGCTTGTCATAATTGTTTTTTGGAAATCTTGGGTCACTTATGAAGTTAATGGGACCAGGTACCGTATGCCAATCGCACTATCTTTCGTGCTAATCGGATTTTTTATATGGATAGCCGAAAATATTGCAACGTTTTTTGGTGCTTGGCAATATCCTAATCAATCGGTTGCATGGAGTTTAGTACATCTAGGTAAAGTAAGTTCATGGCTCTTATTAGTAATTGTAAGCTTTCTAATCGTAGCAACATTAAAGAGGGTTAAAGGTAAGAACACTAAAAAAGCAAAAATGTAGAAGTATTCATGTTTGGCATCAAAAAAAATAACCTGTATCTAAGATTAACTAGTAATCTGATACAGGTTTATTTAATAATTTGTATCGTTAGTATATTTCTAAACCTAATATACTTCCTACTTACCGATAAGATTCATAAACCCTTTGTATATTAGGAAAAGGGAGAAAATTAAAATAGCTAAAATACCAATTAAATCTGTTAATGGCTCTACACTTGATAAGAATGTGCCTGCTAAAGGCATTTTGATTAAAGCAAAACCTGCAATAATACTAGCTAACATTAAAAAAATTCTTTCCATTCATTCATCCCTCCATTCAATATATTTTATGTGCAAGTGAAATGTAAGTGCTTTCAAATACAACCTTTATGAAAAATGTGCGTTTGTCACGGAAAATTAGGGGTTGTTTTCATATGATTGCACTTATGGAAATTAAGAGGAGTGTGGCGTTTAGGATATTATTTAATCTTTTAATAGATTTAGTTTTCTAGTTCCTTTTACATAGATGTGTAGTCGAGCTATTTCTTACCTTTCTTTTAACCACTTTTTAAGCTAATCGCCGTTTCACTTATTATTCTCTTTCATTTATTAATAGAGATTAATAATAATAGGAGTGAAGAATAATTGAGTTCAAGGCATAAACATGATGATAGCTGAATCTATGAAGGGCATTTCGTTAAAGAAATTGAATACTATTTAAAATAGACAATTTTTAAGGAGGTTTTAATGAAAAGAATTAGTCTGTTCAAGCTATCGTTTATCATATTGCCTTTACTACTTGTCGCTTGTCGTTTCACCCCTTCAGAAAGCCAATCAATTATAGATTGGGTAGACTTTGTTAGATGGAATGGGGTTGAGTACTATGGCATACAATCAGGAATTTTAGCTAATGAAGATATTATTGATGAAAAAGTAGGGGAAGTAAAATTCAGGGTAGCAGACCATGTTACAAATCCCAGTTATAAAATAAAAGATGGAGATGCAGCATTCCATGAGAAAGGAACGGAAATTTTTTCAATCAAGGATAATCCTGAATTAATTGCCTTAAAAGACAAAACTGCAATAAATGGATATAGAATCTATTATGCAAAAGGAACAACTGATTATAAGTGGTATTTTAAAGATGTACCAATCGAAATAGTAGATTTGATTGAAATCTACCAATCTTATTCAACTAGCGCGAAAAAGATATATGAGATAAAAGACAAAGAAAAAATAGTTAACTTTCTAGATATCTTAAAGAATGGTAAGGAAGATTCAAATTTTCAACCAAATAATGCTAATAAAAACCCTACTCAATATGAAATTATATTGTATACAGACGAACCAATCGCCTATAAGTATAATATGGAATTTGACGGTATTAACTACTATTGGCATCCGTGGGATACATCCATTTTGTCAAATGAGATTGGGAAATTTATTCCAAAATAATTTTTTTATATACATATACATCTTTAATTAAATAAGATAAATCGCAATTTAATCTAATGTTAGGGTGAGAAAATGCCAAAAAGAAGTATTTCGTTATCAATAATCATTATCGTGCTATTAGTAGGGATAAGGGAGTATACGAAAGTAAAATATGAAACAGCTACTGAAAGATTTGTGATTTCACTTAATTCGCCCAACTTGGGTAACACCATATCAGATTGGAATCAAGATGATAATTCATATTCTGTCCGAGCTGTTAAAAAAATTACTAAAACTGATACTGCTATCGTCTTCGTTCAGGTCACTAGTTCGAGGGAAGGTTTTTGCAAATTAGAAGAAGGTCTGAATCATAAATATCGAATTAAAAACTGTGAATATAGGTCCGTAGGAGAAAATAATTGGTTTAGATCGAGAAAAATAAAAACAAATAAAGGTAGCTATGGAGTTTTTGAAGGCGAAAATGCTAATGGAAAAATTAAATCGATCATTGTATCTAAAAAGGAGTTTAAAAGTGAAAGTGATATTCAGGCAAATAATAGTAATGAATTTTTAGTACCTCAAGCATCATTTTTTTTCTTCATTAAAAAAATTGAAACTAGTACTCCAATTGCTGATTTCTTTAATGTAGCCTATTTAGATCAGAATGGAAAAAGTATCGATTATTTCATTCAAAAATGAAACTCACTAATTTTTTATTGAGTTTTTACTTTACTACTTACTTTAATATTTCTTGAGATATTGGAGTAGACACGAAGCTATCATTAACTCTCCGAACGTTATTTACTAAATGAAACAACAACTAGTAAAGAATGTGAAATAAAATATGAATCTAAAACATTTATTTTATACTAAACCCTACATAAAAATGGTGAAATATGGTTATATCGTTGTCGCAATCGGATTTTTTACGGAGGGGCTATAATTGAGAAAGCCATATATATTTTTGATATGCGTAGCAATCCTAGCTTTATGCTTAGGTGGATTTTATTTTGAAAAAATGAAGTATACCAAAACAAAAAATGAAATATTAATTGGTTATAACTACACAAAATTCGGGAAAAATGTAATCAAATTTGATCCAGTAAAAGTAGAAAAACAAGAAAAATTAAATCAATTAGAAGAAATATTTTTATTTAGTAAAAAAATAGAAAAACCAATTGTTGATTTAGCTAAATATGATGTTCAGTTATCATTCAGAAGTCCAATAGATGAAACAGTTGAATATAGTTCATTACTTTGGTTCACAAAAAGTGGCGCAATCATAAAAATTAATGGATTTAACGGATATCGAAGTGTTGGTATTGAGAATGCCAAATCAATAAAAAATATAATAAATTACATAGAGTTGTAATGAGTAAATAATGTTTAGTAAATAAGTTGTCATGGCAACTTATTTTTTTATGTTATAAGGAAGAATTGGTTGAATATTTAATAGTAGTAGAAATGATATAATATTGTAGTGGTTTAAAAAGCAAACTTATTAATTAAACTTTAAGTTGGTAATTGAATGTTTCGTTTCTTTAAATCTAAAAAGAAGGTAAGCTTCAGTGAACAATTATGTGAACTGCAAAAGATTGGTATAGAATTAAATTCAAATTTAAATGAAGAATTAATACTTGCTGAGTATAGTGAAGAGGAATTTGAGAATGAACCTTACCTACTATTATTAATCGCATTAGGTAGTGAATTGGAGCTAAACGAAAATTATAATAACTGCTCAAATGAAATATGGTATTTGGATACAGAATGTATTGAGGACACAGGAGATTATGTTCGAATTGCAGAAAGAATTAAAGACTTATCAAAAAATTACTTAGATCTTAAAAATATTAAAGATTATGTAGATATTGAAAATCAAGAGGCATCAATTTCTTTTACTTTAGATGAAGAAGATTATTGTTGGAAGTTAGAAGTAAATGATGACTGGATCGATGAGAAAATTATTGTAAAGTTTAATGATTTATTAGAAATAAAAAATTCGAATAATAGAGTTTATATTCTAGATTTAAGAGGATAAGATTGTTTAGTTGGTATTTATTCCAAGGAACAAGTAAAGAAGTTAAATAACTTACTCAAAGGATATAAATTTGTATCGTTATAAAACAACGAAAACTTGAAATTTAACTGTTGTGCTAAGTATTATTGCTTGATAAAAATTTTGGATAAAAGGAAAAAATGTTGAGGGAATGTAAAGAAAGGAAGTGTAAAACGATGGAATTGGAAACGGTTATGCAGGAGTTAGAAGCACTTGGTAAGGAACGGACCAAAAAGACATACATAAGTAATGGTGCACATGAGCCACTATTTGGGGTGGCAACAGGGGCAATGAAGCCGATCGCTAAGAAAATTAAAATGGATCAGCAATTAGCGAATCAATTATATGCTACAGGTAATTACGATGCGATGTATTTTGCGGGGATTATTGCAGAGCCTTTGAAAATGACTGAAGAAGACTTTGAGAGTTGGATTGATGGAGCATATTTCTATATGCTTTCAGACTATGTGGTTGCTGTTACGTTAGCTGAAGCAGATATTGCGCAAGAGGTAGCCGATAAATGGATTGCAAGCGGAGATGAACTGAAAATGTCAGCTGGTTGGAGCTGCTACTGTTGGCTTTTAGGGAATCGATCGGATACTGAATTTGACGTACTCAAGATTTCAAATCTGCTTGACAAGGTGAAAGATACAATTCATGAATCTCCTGAACGAACAAAATCTGCAATGAATAATTTTGTTTATACAGTAGCGATTTCATATTTACCTCAACATGAAAAAGCGGTTGAAACTGCAAAAGCTATTGGACCAGTCGAAATGAAAAAGGACAAGAAAAAATGCACCATTTTACTTTGCTCTGAAAAAATTCAAAAAGATTTAGATAAAGGATTATTAGGATTTAAACGTAAACATGTAAGGTGTTAAAATCGTCAAAAGAAAAAGCTGAATCATTATTTCGATTCAGCTTTTTCTTTAATTTTGATATGACTTTTTTCTATTTTTGAAAATAAAAAAGTAGCTTAAGAAGATAATGAGAATTAACCCTAAACTAATAAAGACTCCCATTCTTTGAGTTGCGTGAACTAATCCGCCTGAGACCCCCACTAGTATTAATAGAATGCCTAAGTAAGAAGTGAAAGGATAACCGAACATTTTAAAATGATCATTATGATTTCTTTCTTTTCTTAGTTTAATTTGTGATGATAAGATTGTTGTCCAATTCAAAATCATCATAACGCCTGCTGCAGTTGTTATATATTCATATATTTTTCCAGGTAGAATAAAAGATAATATTAAAGAAATAGCTACTGCAAACCCCGTTAGAAATAATGCCTTTAAAGCAGTTCCTCGCTTGTCCCTGTTAGCTATTCTTCTAGGTGCCTCACCATCTTCCGCTAAAGAAACCATAATGTTAGTAACTGAGAAAAGAGATCCCACCATCGTTGATAAGGCAGCACTAATAATAATTAAGTTGATAAAGGAATCGATATAAGGAAAATGAAAAACCGATAATGCTGAAACGAAAGGACTTTTTGAAGCGTTAATTTTTGACCAAGGTACCATCATTAATACAAAGAAAATAGATGAAATATACACAGCAACTAGTGCAATGAGCATTCCGATTCCCGCTTTTGGAATTTCTTCTCTATTTTTCAATTCAGATGAAGCGATCCCAATTATTTCTATGCCTCCAAAAGAAAAGAATACAAATATTAAAGCCGACCACATTCCTTTCATTCCGGTTGCTAAAAATGGGTGAATGCTGTTTAATCCTTTTACTGAATTAGTTTCTGGGGTAATAATTTGGGCTATTAATAATATCCCAAATAAAATAAAGATAACTAAAGTAGATAATTTTATTATGGCGAAAATCGATTCTATTTTCCCAAAATTTTTGACTCCTAAAAGATTAATAGTAAATGCAATAATGACAAAGAAAACTGTAAAAATCCAAAGAGGAACATTCGGGAACCAAAATTTAGCAAAGGTTCCAAGTGCTACAGCTTCACTGGAGATTATAAATACACCAGATAACCAATACATCCAACCAGATACAAATCCCATCGAGTTGCCAAATGCTTTTTTCGCATACGTTCTAAAAGAGCCTGGCTCAGGATCTGCTACTGTCATTTCCGCAAGTGCACTAAATACAAAAAAGGCGGTGATTCCCCCAATTATGTAATTTAACAATATTGCTGGACCTGCTATTTGGATCGATAAACCAGTACCTAAAAAGAAACCTGCCCCTATGATCGAACCAATTCCAATCAAAGAAAGCTGCCACCAAGAAAGTTTAGATGTTTTTCCTTTTTCAAGATTAGCTCTTTTTTTGTCAAGTACTGCCTGTTTTATCGAATGATTATTACCCATTTAAAAGATCTCCTTACTATTTAAATCAATACTAGTTATACATTCCCCATTTGTATAAATTTAAAACGGTTATTTTAGAATTATTTATAAATATTTAGAATGTCAGTGTAAATCTATTTTTGGTTAGAAATCTGTATCTATTTATATAGTTAAATAAAAATGAGAGCCGAACATCGGCTCTCATTTTACTCTTAAGAAGACTAGTTAGGAAAGATTTGAAGATGAAAAGGTTTTACTTAGTAATTTTATAAAATTGGAAAATCTCATTAACTGCTTGGCGATAGCCACCCGCTTCTTGAAATGATTTCTTTATGCTGCCGATTGCTTTATTGTAAGACGAGTTATTATTTAACACATTTTCTGCGGCTTCACGTAATTTATGCTCTAACTACACTAATGGCGCTTCACAGAAATTCATTGGAGTTAATAGATTATTTTGTTAATTGGTTAAAAATAATAAAGCTAAGATATAGTGATTTTTAGGGTAAAAAGATTACTAGAATATAAAAAAATAGAGGAAGATCCTCTATTAAAAGTCGAACTTATAAACCGCCAAGCGCTTTAATCGTAGCAGGTCCTACAATTCCGTCTACTTTTAAATGCCGGTCTTTTTGAAATTTGCGCACGGCTTGGTCTGTATTGTTTCCAAATATACCATCGATACCTTTTGTACTATATCCGAGTGCTGTAAGTTTTTGTTGAAGCTTTTTAACTGTAGCTCCACGATTTCCCTTTTTTAACACAGTACCAGTCGGAATAACAGCATTTGAACCACCACTACTACTTGTTACTTTGTATCCATTTGCATTTGCTATTGAGTCAAATGATTTACTTGAAGTTGTAATGACAACAGGAGTGCTCAATTTTACTTTATCAAAAAGCCATTCTACTTCATTATCATACATTCTAACACAGCCATGACTAACGTATTTTCCAATCGAACTTGGGTTATTGTTACCGTGGATGGCATATGTAGTTCCCCATGTACCACGAGCATTTAATCCAAGCCAACGGTTTCCTAGTGGATTTCTTGGATCCCCGCCAGGAATGTGACCTGTATAGTAAGGTCTATTCACAATCTTATTTACAATTTTAAACTTACCTTCTGGCGTCAGAGTTGGACTTTTACCAGTGGCTACTTTAAAAACTTTGTAGAGTTTACCATTTTCATAATAAGCTAGTTGATTTGTTGATTTATTAATTATAATGAATTGAGATGTAGCTGCCTGGCTAGGTTTAATACCAATTCCCACAAACATAAGACAGGTTAAAATTAAAACAGCAAGCCATTTTCTAATCAATACCGTCCCTCCCGAATCATTTTTTTCAAAGTCTTAATCAATTAATCCTATGATTGTAGAAGTTGTCCATTTGTCATTTTTTTCAAATATGCTTAAAATAACTAAAGAAGATGACATTTGTAATGAATTTTCATAGTTCTTTTGGTTTGTATTATTAGGTGGGAAAATCGTAATGTAATACTAATGGCTCGAAAAGGGGAAATGCTATATATAAAGAAGTGGAGGTGAAAAGATGAAAATTAATAATTATATGCTCCAACTATCATTACTAATCATCATTATTTTTGGTGGGACTTTTATCATTCATTTAATGAAAACGGGTGAATTTTTAATAGATCAAATTATTGGATTTTCAGTAGGGATCTTAATCCTATTCTTTACTTTAATTTGGAGAAAATCTAGCAAACTTTCATAAGTCTTAAAATTTGAGAAATCTAATATAACAAATTTCGAGTTATATAGTAGAATGAATATAAGTTTAAAAAATTATTATGTTCTTGAATTGTATAAGAAATTAGACTCAATATTTAAGAATAAAAGTTAAATATAATAGTCTTTCAAGTAATTAGTTAGGGAGGAACGATTTTGTTTAAACGTATTTCTTTCTTTATTTTTGTTAATATTTTAGTGTTAATTACAATTACAACAATCACAACATTATTAGGCGTACCACGTTATATTGGTAATGGGGGATATTGGGCACTGCTTGCATTTAGTGTTATTGCAGGTTTTAGTGGAGCGATTATTTCATTATTATTCTCTCGTATAATGGCTAAATGGGTAATGGGTGTTAAATTAATTGATCCTCGTTCTTCACAAATTGATCGTTTAAATTTTGTACTAGAAGAGACTTATCGTTTAGCAAAACTTGCTGGTTTAAAGAAGATGCCACTGGTGGGCGTATATGATTCAGTTGAAGTTAATGCTTTTGCTACAGGACCTAGTAAAAGACGATCTTTAGTAGCTGTTTCTAGTGGAATGATTGAGACAATGGATCGTCCAGCGATTAGTGGTGTTTTAGCACACGAAATTGCCCATATAAAAAATGGAGATATGGTTACTACCACATTATTACAAGGTATAATTAACACTTTTGTTATTTTCTTCTCCCGTTTAGTTGCAAAAATTGTTTCAAATTTTGTAAGAGAAGAGTTATCTTATGTAGTTTATTTTCTTTGTTCAGTAGTATTTGAGATTGTATTTAGTATTTTAAGTAGTCCAATTATTTTCTGGCATTCAAGAAAAAGAGAGTTTAAGGCAGACAGGTATGCGGCAGAACTTGGTGGAAAAGATAACATGATTCATGCTTTAGAATCATTAAGTCGTAATATTAGATTAGTTGATGATCGTCAAAAATCGATTGCAGCTTTTAAAATTAGCGGAAAAGAGAAATTCGCAAGATTATTCTCAACGCACCCACCATTAGAAAAACGAATCGAGCGTTTAAAATCATTATAAAAGGTAAAGGCTTTTTACATTTAACGATGTAAAAGGCCTTTTTTTACATGAAATTGAAAGAAGGATTTCATTTAGTTTTAGGGAATATAGATACTAAAAAGATGAGGTGTACTTTAATTTGGAGAGAGATAAAATTGAAAAATTGAAGACAGCAGGAATAATTTTAGGTACCTTTGTTATAACCCTTGGAATTATCATATCTATTTCTATTATTAATTTTAAACACGCTAAAGCACATCCCATTATTATCAAAATTCCTAAATCACAAAGAATCATTACACTAGTTAATAAACAAGAATTAATGAACGTAGATTCAAATTTAAAAACTAATGTTTGTGAAGTTATCGATCTTCCAAAAACAAATAATAAAAATCAGTATCAAATAGTTTGTGATGATTCAGAGAAATACGGATTTACTGACAAAGAAATATTAGATAAAAATTCTCACCCTGCCTTGAAAGTCGGTGATACGGTTTACTTAACAATTTATAAAGATGGTAAATTAATTGTGAGAATAGAAAATAAATAAGGATTAGAATTCAATAATATGAAGAAAGGAACTTCAAATTAACTGAAGTTCCATTTTCTTCTTTATTATAGTTTTTCTCCATTTGAAGCAATTACGTCTTTGTACCAGAAAAATGATTTTTTCTTCTTTCGTTCTAATGTTCCACTACCGTCGTCATGTTTATCGACATAAATGAAACCATAACGTTTTGAGAACTCACCTGATGATGCACTAACAAGATCAATACAACCCCAGCTAGTATAACCCATCAATTTTACGCCATCTTGAATTGCTACTCCCATAGCATTAATATGCTCACGTAAATAATCAATTCGATAATAATCATTAATTGACCCGTCATCTTCTACTTTGTCATATGCACCTAGACCATTTTCTACAACAAATAACGGCACTTGGTAACGGTCATACAATTGATTTAAACTAATTCGTAAACCTACTGGATCAATTTCCCAGCCCCAGTCACTTGCTTTTAGGAAAGGATTTTTAACTCCGCCAATCAGATTTCCTTGTGAGCTTTCTAAGTCAGATTTTTCCTTTTTCTCTGTTCTAGACATATAATAACTGAAGCCAATATAGTCTACAGTACCTTCTTTAATTAATTCTAAATCCCCATCTTGCATTTCAATATTAATATTGTTTTCTTTAAAGAAGCGATTAATAAATGACGGATATTCGCCACGAACCTGAACGTCTGCACAGAAGTAATTAAAAAAGCGCTCTTCTTCAAGGGCATACATTACGTTGTTAGGATTCGAATCAAATGAATAAACCGGAGCATATAAAATCATACATCCAATTTGAGAATCTGGAATGATTTCGTGACATGCTTTAACAGCAATACTACTTGCAACAAATTGATGATGAAACGCCTGGAATGTTGGTTGGTATTTATCTTTTTCTTCTTTGATCGAAAAACCAAGACCCATAATTGGCATAATTAATCCACTATTAATTTCATTAAAAGTCATCCAATATTTTACTTTGTTTTTATAACGATTGAAGATCGCGTTCACATATCTTTCAAAGAAGGTCACTACTTCTCGATTTCTCCAACCACCATATTGTTTTACAAGATTTACTGGCATTTCATAGTGTGAAATTGTAACAACTGGTTCAATGCCATGTTTGTGTAGTTCGTCAAAAACACGGTCATAGAAAGCCAATCCTTCTTCATTTGCTTCTAATTCATTTCCATTTGGAAAGATTCTTGTCCAAGCAATAGACATTCGGAAAACTTTAAAACCCATTTCCGCAAATAAAGCAATATCTTCTTTATATCGGTGATAGAAGTCGATTCCTTCGTGGTTAGGATAATTATACTTTGAACGATCAATCTCAAAATTAAATCCAGGAGACTGTAATATGTTCAGTCTTTCCTTTCCGCCTGGAAGAACATCGGCTATATTTAAACCTTTATTTCCTTCATAAAATCCGCCTTCCATTTGATTAGCAGCAGTAGCGCCACCCCATAAAAAATCTTTAGGAAACTTAAACTGATTCATTTTTTTACCTCCTAATTTCTTTTTAGTTGTTTACATAAATCCATATTTTTAATTAATGAGAATATAAACGAATCATAACGTTAACGGAGATGTTAGTAAATAAGTGAATGGAATCTAGTTCCTATTCACAAAAGTTAAAAAATGTTTCATAAATGTAACGCTGTGTTTTTTATTTTGTATGTTAAGATAATAAAATGGATTAAATATATTTAGTAGCTAGTTATAAAAGGAGAACTATTTAAAATGTTTTCAAATGATCAAATCGCGTCTTTTAATGAGTTAGAGTTATCTTTATATAATTACATTTCACAAAATATGGAAAAAGTCGCTTATATGCGTATACGTGAAATTGCAGATGAAACCCATGTTTCAACTTCAACAATATTACGCTTTTGTCGGAAACTAAATTGCGACGGCTTTTCTGAATTTAAAGTAAAGTTAAAAATGTATCTGGAAGCGGAGAAACGAACCTTTGTAAAAAGCGCACAACATACACTAGTGGAATTTTTTGAGAGATCTTTAAAAGGGGATTTAGAAGATAAAGTGAAAGAGGCTGCTATTGAAATAAACAAAGCTGAAAATGTAATTTTTATTGGAATTGGTAGCTCAGGTATTCTTGCTGAATATGGTTCGAGGTACTTTTCAAGTTTAGGAAAATTTTCACTTTATATAAAAGACCCACATTTTCCGATCCATTCAAAATTAACAAAAAATAGTATAGCAATCGCTTTGTCAGTCTCTGGAGAAACTATATTCACAGTAAATCATCTGAATTTACTTAAACAAGAAGGTTGTAAAATTATTAGTATTACGAACAACAAATTAGCAACAATAGCAAAAATTTCTGATCTAAATATACCCTATTATGTAACAGAAGAGTATTTTGAAGAGGCAAATATTACTACTCAAGTTCCAGTGGTTTATATAATTGAATCAATAGCGCGCGAAATTTATCGAATTAATCAATAAGTCAAATGGTTTTTTTACTCATTATAAGAAGGGATTTCTTCTCATGTGAGGAATGTTATTTATTCTGAAAAAAGAATAAAGGAGTATTAATATTTATGAAATTAATCGATCCCACATTACATAAAGATTGGGTAACACCACATTCACAAATATGGTACGAACAAATAGGCAAATTATACGGGGAATACACATATCCTTGGAATTCAACAATTACTGAGCCGAATGCGGAGTTAATTTTTAATAATGAAGTATTTGGAATGATTTATAACAAAACTGTTTTAGATGTAGGGTGTGGACATGGAGAATTTACTATTAAATGTAGTGAAAAAGCAAAAGAAATTGTAGGGTTTGATCTTACAAATGATTTTATTAAAAGTGGAAATGAATCGAAAAAACCAAATGTGTCTTTTATAGTTGGCAGTACAAAAAATGAATTACCTTTTGAATCGGAACAGTTTGATTGTGCATATAACCGAAAAGGACCTACATCAGCTTATCAAGAACTTAAAAGAGTAGTAAAAAAAGGAGGCAAGATACTTGGACTTCATCCTGGTGATGATTTAGGAATTGAATTACCTAAATTATTTCCTAATCTTTTTGAATTAATTACTAGTGAGAAACCAATTTTAAAAACGATAAAACAAAGAGTTGAATTAAGTAAGTTTGAAAGTGTAGAAATACAAGTTATTAATAGTTTTGAATTTTTACATACGCCACTTGATGTTTTAAAACTAAGATGCTTCGGCCAAAAACAATCACTATTAAAAGATATAATAGAAAATAATCTATTAGAAGTAAGTCGAATATTTGAACAAAATGCAACTAATGTAGGATTGCCGATTACTTTTTCGCGTTACCTCGTTAGAGCTCAGGTTTAAATATATTTAAGAGGATAAACATAACTTTAAGAGGATAAACATAACTCTTTTTGAGTTCTAAAGTATAAAAAATATCTATATTTTATTTTTATTTAACCTCATATAACTGACAGTTAGGATAGATTTTACTGTCAGTTACATGGGGATTCTTTATTTAGAGCTAATTTAAAATAGATAAGATGTGCTTTAATCTTCAACTAAAAACAATTTATTTTTTTTCACATATTTTATAAAAACAAAAAAATTAAAGGATGTGGAGAATTTGAATCGCTTTAATGGCCGTAAAGTCGATCAGTTACAATTCGATATAGAATTTAGAACCCAATTTACTTTTATGGTAAATGATGAAACCTTAAGTTGTATTTTAAAAGATATAGCTAAAGAATCAGTAAATATAGTTGGAATATTGCTGACAAAAAGTGGTGAAAACAAAAATTTCGTTAGACTTGTACCAGGTACAACTGAATCACAAAATAAACATGATTTAAAAGTAGTTAGAGAAATACTTGAATCATTTAATGTGAAATCTAAAGAAGAAACTATTTTCGCTCTATTAAATATTCCCCCTGGTATTCCAGGAGTATTTAGTAAAATTTACGGTAGTTTATGGTGTAAGGTTGGTGTGAAATCATTCTTTATAGGAGAAAAAGATAGTCTTTTTTTAACCGTATCTAATATAAAAAAAGCAACGGACATTTTAAAGAATGATTACTTGATACAATGCGATAATTATTGTGAATAACCTTGATCTAGATTCTAATATTATCATTTTTGAATAGTATATTTCTGCAATAATTTGTTTGCTAATTTTATTCCATCTTCTGTTAAGTAAACTGATTTAGCACGATTACTAAAAAATATGAGATTATTATTCGATAATTTATTTAATGTATCGAAAGGATAGCCTTTCCAACTTCGGAGTGTAGTTTCGCCTAATACGGTGTTTTCTTCAAATGCTGTTAAATATAATAATAATAAAGTTAATTCATCGATTAGTTCTTGCATTTAAAATAATTCCTTTCTAATTTATATTAAAAAAATAAGGAAATAAGAGGAAACCATTTTAAATATAAGGTTTCCTCTTATTTCTAATTAATAAACTATAAATTAGTACCCCATATTCGCGGTGAAAATAATATCAATTTAATCATTTATAATTGGCATCCGATCTCTATGACCACAAACGGGACATGTAACTAGCCGTTCATTCACTTTACCGGTTTTAAATGCTAAAGTAAAATTTAATTTTGATAATTTAAAGCGACTGCTACATCGAGGACAAACAAAATGAGTATAATTTCTGAATATTTATAGATAAACACGAATGCTAATATTAATATAAGAATCGATTGAATAAGACCAGCAATAAATTGATTCATATCGTTATCCTACTTTCTTTTTTATTGATAAGATCATAAAAAAATTTATATGTTTGATAATTAAAGAATCTAAAATAAAGTTAAAAAAGAAAAATAATATTGAGGGAAATACCAAAAATAGGAAACAATAGAAAATAAGTACTAAAATACATAATTAAAGATTGAACTAAACACGAAAGGAGAATTTTATGAATTTAAAATTCTTGTTTATATTAAATGATTATATACCTACAGAACCGGCTTATGTTGCCAATACTGGAAAATATATAGATGGCTCATTAAATATCTATTTAAATGAAACTTTATTTTTTCATGATCCGAATTTAAATCTTACTGAGTTTGCGAGTCAATTAAGTGAATGGGTTCAAAAGGTAGAAAATGGATCAAGAGATAACATGAATTATGAATCGATTAATCGAAATGAAGATCTTATGAATTTCCTATATAAAGGAGATGATAAGTGGGGGATTTATTCGGTGTGGCAAATGTTTGAACTAACAGAATATATTAATACAGAAGTATTAGTTGAGTCTGTAAATAGGTTTCTTACTGCGTTAAATGATGGACTTATTGAAATCAATTATGATTATACGCTTGATAAATTTAATCAGTAATTATTATTATTATTAATCAATGTTGTATTACTAAAAAGAGTTGCAAGAGTAACTCTTTTTTAGTGCATTTTGATAGGGAAATTTCATTAAAAAAAATTTGGTTTCATATGCTTAATATATCTTATTAATTATTATCTATGGTTTAAAAGGAGTAATGGGTAAGATGTTGAATTTTATTAGAAAATGGAAAAAAATATGGAGGATTAATGAGAAAACTTCTAATCGTATTTTGGGGTTGTATATTCCTATTTGGCTGTTCTATGAAATCAAATACAGAGAGTAAAACTAGTAAAGTTGTTGGTATTATTGGAGTTACTTCAGTAGATACAATTATTTATTCGGCTGATAAAGATCATGAATTAATTAATAAAATTGAAAAAGGTTTTAAATTAAAAAACATAGAGAATAAACAAATAGATTCCACAGATTTAAGACTCACTTTCCTTGAGAAAGATGGTAAAAAAGAGGAATTTGAAGTGAATTACAAGCAAAGTATGTATTGGCAAAATGGAAACGGATATAAACTTGATTCTAAGATAACCAAACTTTTACAGGAACAATTTGGGAACTAGGTACAGCTTCTTAAATGTATTTTACAAATAAACATGATGAAATGTATAGTGATTTAACGAACAAAAAGGTTACTGTTGGTGAAATTGTTGAAATGCCAAATGGAAGAGTGTTTAACTTTGCTGATGATGAGCAAAATTATTTCGCTGTAATGGAAAAAAAGTAAAAGATTTATGTAATATAAAGCACAGGGTAAAATTTTACCTTGTGTTTTTTTATAAATTTTATTTAAAAATCACTTTTACCATGAAGATAAAAGTGATGTGTACCTGTTTGCCAATGCCACCAAGAAAACGAGGTTAATACAGGTTATGTTAGGAAATGGGAAAAGTTCATTTTTCCCATATGGTAATAATTTCCTAATAAGTAAATCATAGGAATTTTTAGATTGAGGATGATCTAGGTGAGTAATTGAGATTTTTATTTTTATTAAGTAAGCATCTAATTTTCTAAGTTATCTGTTAAAATAATTCGTAAGAGATTAAATCATAAAGGAGAAATCAACTTATGATGAAAGTGTTTTCGAAAAAAATCGTACTAATAGTCACTTCATTGATGATTTTACTAATGATAAGTGGAGCGTTAATTTCTTTAACTTATATCCCTTTAAAAGTCAAAGAAAATCAAGAGAAACTGAAAATAACAGAAAGTAACTGATATATTTTTTAACAAAAAAGCTCTGAATAAGGGCTTTTTATAGTTTAGAAAGTTAAAATCACTTAATTAAATGCTGCTACACTTGGTGAATATGAAACTGGGGGAATATCTAATGAGTCAAAAAAGAATTAGAGATTACGGTGTGAATATTGGGTACCTGGAAACAGGAAAACTAAATTCGATTACGGATGTTGAAGGGGTTACAGTAGGTCATGTAACGATTAGCGATCAAGACATCCAAACTGGTGTTACAGCAATATTTCCTCATCAAGGTAATCTATTTAAGGATAAGTTAATCGCGTCATCGCATGTTATTAATGGGTTTGGTAAGTCGATGGGAACGATTCAGATTAATGAGTTAGGAGCGATCGAAACGCCAATTATTTTAACAAATACGCTAAGCATTGGGACAGCTGCAGATGCTTTAATTGAATATATGTTAGAACATAATCCAGCAATAGGTCGTACGACAGGTACTGTTAACCCAGTAATTTGCGAGTGTAATGATATGCTTTTAAATGATGTACGAGCTAGATTTATTACGAAAGACCACGTTTTTCAGGCATTAAGTAATGCTTCTAAAGATGTGAAGGAAGGAACTGTTGGAGCAGGAACTGGAATGCTTTGTTATTCATTAAAAGGTGGGATTGGAACAGCTTCGCGAGTTATGAAGATGGAACATGGTACATATACAATGGGTGTTTTAGTCTTATCTAACTTTGGGATTTTAAGCGATTTAAAAGTAAATGGAAAACCTGTTGGAGCAAAATTGCGAGACCATATCTTAAAGGAACGAGACGAACAAGATAAGGGTTCAATCATTATGATTGTTGCAACGGACCTGCCCGTATCTGAAAGGCAGCTAAATCGTATTATTAAAAGAACAGTTACCGGTTTATCAAGAACGGGCTCAATTATTACAACGGGAAGCGGTGAAGTCGTCATCGGCTTTTCAACTGCAACAAAAATACCTCATGAAAAAACAGCGCATTGCATTACGGTTCCAACAATACATGAAGAAGATATTGATCTCGCATTTAGAGCAGTAGGAGAAGCAACAGAAGAAGCAGTTTTAAACTCTTTAGTAACAGCAACACATATCGTTGGAAGAGATGGAAATGAAAGACCAGCTTTTAAAGATTTAATAGAAAAATACAATGTTAACTTAATATAGATTATGAAATTCAAAAATCTAACTAGAAAGAAAAGAGTTCTATAAAGTTCTAATAACGAGATAAATTTCATAAAATACTCTTAATCTTAAAAATGGACAAGCATTAAGTTAGGAGGATACTATGAAAAAAATTGTATTTTTTGTTTCTACATTTGTCATTTGCTTAGGTGTTAGTTTTTTAGCTTTTGATCAAATTGATCTAAAAAAGACTAACGTAAAAGAACGCATTCAGATTAAAACTCAAAATGAAGAAATTGTCGATAAAAATATAAATATATTGAAACTACCTTTGCCAAATGCAGATCAAAGAAAATATAGTGTAAAAAAATTACCGATCAATGGCGGTCAAATAGAAATAAAAAAATTAAACAATAAATCATAATAATGTATATGACTAAGCGAAAATTAATTCGAAAAAATGACAGACCTATTCGTATATTAAAGGGCTGCCATTTTATTTTTAATGAATCTCTAAATGAAAAAAGTCGTTTTTAAAAGAAAATTTAATAGAAAAAGTAAAGGAAGTTAAGTCTTAAAGAAATTTTTAGAAATTAATGTTACTCATGAACCAGTTATCTATTGATTATTTTAAATGTTAATGTGTTTCAAAAATTTTATTTCACCAACAAAGTATAGTAATTGTTTTTTCAGAAGTTAAATAAATTACAAGCAAATTTTAGATAAGTTTATAAGTTGATGTTCGATCTTAATTGACAAGTATCTTAACAGCGTAAGCATTGATAACTATATCAATGCTTATTTCTATTTTCAAAATCTATAAGAACTGTATTGAGTGCCTCTTTTATTTTTAAAAAAAGGTAGGACTATAACAAAACAAATAGAATAATAACTTAAAAGAAATATAAAGTTCATGGAGGGTAAATAATGAAAATTGCTTTTCTTATCATTGATATGCAAAAAATATTTTTAGAGGATAAAAAAGAATCATTGAATGTCGAAGGTGCATGTGAATATATAAACTTTGTTGCTGATCGTATCCGATCAAAAAATCACTTAGTTATACATGTTCAAGATATCGAAGGAGCAGATGAACTAAATTCAGAATTACTTTCTTTCATCCCGGAAATTAAAGTAGAAGAGCAAGATATTTGTGTTTCAAAAGAACATTCAAATGCATTTTGGAATACTGAATTAGAGCAGATTTTGAAAGGAAATGGCGTTGAGTTAGTTATAATAGCTGGATTTGCAGCAGAACATTGTGTTCTATTTACTTATAACGGAGCTAGCGAAAGGGGCTTTAAACCAGTCTTATTGCAAAATGGAATACTTAGTACAAAAAGTGATGTAATAACTCAAACGTATCGTGATCGAAACATTATTTCATACAATGTTGTCCCATACATTATTTAATAGATTGATAAGATAATAAGTGCTCTTATAAGTCATGGCAATTTGAGCACTATTTTGAAATGGAGAATAAACAAAGAAACCACAAGGTAAAATTAATGATCTTGTGGTTCTAATTTTATCTAATGGAAATTTAGACAACCTTCCTCATATTCTTCTAATGGATACGGATTAGTTCATAAATATCAGAGTCAAATCGGACTCTTGTATGCTTGGATTCAATTCGTTCAATTTCTTCTATTTCTTCTCGTAATTCTCCAAACCACCAAAATTTGATTTCAGTTAAAAAATTAGTAAGCATTTTATTCCCCCTAGTTTGAATAATGCCTTAACACTATTAGATTATAAATCCATTTTTTTAAGCTAAGATTAATCTGATGTAAAGGTTAACAAAGTTTTTATGAAGTGATAGAAGATGTATCAAATTGCTTTTTTAAATAAATGAATCTACTAATTTCCAACCGTTTTAGAATTAATTTTAAATAAAGTTGAATTAGTTTAAAGGAAAATTATGGATGGATGTAGAATACTAACCTATACCTCAAAGATTTATCCTTTATGAATAAATCCCAAAAAGGAGTTGGTAGGCATGTCTAAATTTAGATTAATTCCTTACAAGCTGGAAGAAGTTAAAGGTAGTACAAATGAAGTACCACCTGGAGTTCGTTTAATTGAAGCTAAATCTATTTGGGACAAAGGGTGTCAAGGGGAAGACGTGGTTGTAGCAGTTATTGATACTGGCTGTCAGACTGATCACCCTGAATTACAAGAGCGAATTATTGGTGGATATAATTTTACTGAAGATTACGGTGGGGATCCTAACGTATTCTTAGATAATAATGGTCACGGTACACATGTATGTGGAACGATTGCAGCTTCTGAAAATGGAGAAGGGGTTGTAGGAGTAGCTCCAAAAGCTAAACTTCTCGTTTTAAAAGTACTAACTGGTGCTGGGGAAGGTAGCATTGAATCAATTGTACAAGCGATTGATTATGCGACGAATTGGAAAGGCTCTAATGGAGAAACTGTTCGAGTGATTTCAATGTCATTAGGTGGTCCAGAGGATGATTCTTCGTTGCATGAAGCGATTCAAAGAGCGGTTGAACAAAATATAGCCGTTGTATGCGCAGCTGGTAACGAAGGTGATGGAGTTGGCTCAACCAATGAATATAGCTATCCAGGTGCTTACGATGAAGTTATAGAAGTAGGTTCCGTAAGTCTTCAAAAACGATTATCTAATTTTAGTAATACAAATAACGAAATTGATTTAGTTGCTCCGGGAGAAAAGATTCTTTCGACTTATCCGACAAATCAATATGCTGTTCTTTCTGGTACATCAATGGCAACACCACATGTATCAGGGGCAATTGCATTATTAATTCAACAGTTTGAGTCTGAGAATAATGAGAAAATCACTGAACCAGATTTGTTCGAACTGCTAATAAGTCATACAGTTCCAATTGGATACAGTACGTTTGAGGAAGGCCATGGACTTTTAAATCTAGGCGTAAATATACCCTCAAAATCTCCGAATGTAATAAAATAATAGGTAAGGTCCCGGATAGTATTGGTAGACTATTCGGGACTTTTTTTGTGAGTAAAAAAAGTAAAATTAATAGAGGTGAAAGGAATGTTTAAAAATCAACTAACTGAACTTTTAAAGATAGAATATCCAATTATTCAAGCTCCGATGGCTGGGGGAATCACAATTTCAAATTTTGTAGCTGAAGTATCAAATTGTGGAGCTTTAGGTACAATCGGAGCAGGCTATATGACTCCATCACAAATACGTGAACAAATTAGAGAAATAAAAAAGTTAACAAATAAAAGCTTCGGAATTAATTTATTTGTCCCAAATGATTTTAGAGTAAACGATAATGAAATTTCAAAATCCAATAATTTATTACAACCTTTCAATGAAGAATTAAATATAAAACAAAATGAACACGTACAAGTTCAAAATCTTAATTCTTATAATGATACATTTCACGAACAAATAAAAGTGATCATTGAAGAATGTGTTCCGATTTGTTCATTTACATTCGGTATACCTTCAAAGGAATTGATTAAAGAGTTAAAGCTTCATAATATTATTTTGATTGGAACAGCAACTACTGTAAATGAAGCAATTGAAATTGAGAAATCAGGAATGGATCTAATTGTCGTACAAGGTAGTGAAGCAGGTGGACATCGAGGTAATTTCTTAAACGAACATGAGGAAAGTTTAATTGGATTAATGTCGCTAATACCTCAAGTAGTTGATCAGGTTAGTATTCCAGTAATTGCAGCAGGTGGAATTATGGACGGAAGAGGCTTAATGGCGTCTCTTTGTTTAGGAGCGAAAGCTGTTCAAATGGGTACTGCTTTTCTAACCTGTATTGAAAGTGGGGCACATGAAGTACATAAGAATGCTATTCTAAATTCTACTGAAGACCAGTTAGTTTTGACCCGAGCATTTTCAGGGAAATGGGCAAGAGGAATTGAAAACAAATTTATTACCGAAATGAAAAAATACGAAGCAGATTTACCACAGTTTCCCGTTCAAAATACGATTACCCAAACGATGAGAAAAGCGTCCTCTGTACAAAATAATAAAGAGTTTATGTCACTTTGGTCAGGACAAAGTCCTAGATTAGCTAAAAAGGAATCGGTAGAAAACTTAATAAATGAAATAATGGATGAAGCTAAAAAACGTTTATAAAAAGAAATTTGATAAAATTAAAATTTTAGCCAAGTAAAAAAAGGTTCTAATCGGTTTTTTTCAAAAAACCTATATTGAGAACCTTTTTTTATAGAGGTAAATAATCATTCTTTTGTTACTTTAAAAACATACGATCAATATACGATTTTATAGCTTCAATATTACCAGATACTTGTTCTTCTCTTTGTTCATCTTTTTTTATTTTATCTAATGATTTTTCTAAAATCGTTTTTGCTTCCGATTGAGGGATTACAACTACACCATCTGCATCACCAACAATGATATCACCTGGGTTAACTGATGTACCTCCACATGATATTGGGATATTAATATCACCTACTCCAATTTTTCCACTTGCAGCTACGGTAGTACCTTTACAGAATACAGGGAAATTTAATTTTTTAATACCGCTTATATCCCGGATTACCCCATCAACAACTATTGCACTAACACCCATTGTTTGTGCCATTCCAACAACAAAGTCTCCTGCAATTGCCCGGTATCGATCCCCTTTTGCATCGATTACGATGACATCTCCTGGATTTGCTTCACGAATTGCCTTTAATACAGCTAAGTTATCACCAACAGGGATTTTAACAGTCAGTGCCCTTCCTGCAAATCTATATTCTTCTTTTAAAGGCTTTATGGACGGATCCATATTATTAAGCCCATCCATTACATCTGAAATGCAAGTTGTTGGTATCTTTTTAAATTGATTAATAATAGAAATCACTCCCTTATAAATCATTTATTTAATGAAATTATATAAATAATTTGTTCTCGTGAGAATTTCGAAAAAATTATTAAGCTTGATAAAAAATAATTATTGAATTAAGAAAGGTTGCAATAGATTAATATCGAATAAAATAAGTTGATAATAAAAAACAGTGTAATCTTTAAACATCTTGAATTTAAACATCATGTTAATAAGGATCCCTGATTGAAGTGGAAATAAGTTACTTTCAAAAAAAGTTTATGAGGTTCATTAAGCTTCACTACTTTATTAATATTTTACATTCGTCTATTTTTAGACCAGTCCTATTTAAATTAAGAGTTTGCTTAAGAATGTAACATGATTGACTTCATTATTTAATATAACGATTTATCCTTGTATAGTAACATTTAATTAAGGAGTTGAGGTGCTTGAGAAACAAAACTAAATACGTCTATTTAACACATAAGGTTCAAATAGAATCCACTGAAAAACTGGAAAAGCTATCCCAACTTACAGGGAAAACTAGTGCAGAATTAATCGAAAAAATGATAGAAGAAATGTATGATCTACATATAAATTCAAAAGAAAATGAAGAGAATCTTAATGAAGTTCTTAACGATGAAAGTTTATTTGAAGAAATTACCGATCAAGAAATAAGAGATGCAGAGCTAAGATGGCGAAACTCAAAACAAGGTATTAAAGATTTTAGTCAAAGAATGGAAGATTGGAAGAAAGAAGAAAAAAGGAAAAATGCTGAGAAAGCAAAAGAATATAAAAAGAAAATAGTTGATTGGGCTAGAGTCTGGGAAGAGTATTTAAGAAATTACTCTACTTCAATCAAGAAAAATAAAAAACATAATTTCAAGTATTTCAATCCGAATGATAGCGCTGAAGTTTGGAAGAAACAAATGAGGGAATATACAAAGCTTTGGCACCCTGATTATGCGCCAGACCATGGAAATCCTCAAAAATTTGGTGAAATGAAAGCTGAATATGATATTTTAAAAGGTAAAATTCCAACTGAAGAATATAGTTTATAAAAGGTAATACATATAAAGATTCAAATTTTCAATTTTGTAAAAAGTAACAGTAGTGGAACAAATATCGTTCCACTACTCATTTAACCTACTGTATTTAATCTTCTTTTGCACTATCCTCAGCAATTACTCTTAGTTCTTGATAAAAAATGTCATGATTACATTCTGGATTTTCAGCTTGTTTATACTTGTCTACAATTTCAAGTAATTCACCAGTATCACCTTTTGCATTGATAATTTCTAATATTTGATTCATATCATCAGTGTATTCATCTTCTTTTTTCATTACAGACCCTCCATTCACATTTTGATGTTAATTATTATTTGCTAGCTTTATGAAAAAAATAGATCGATTTTTAAATATATAGACATCTAATAAAAGTTTGAAGCTAGAAATTCATCTAAACCCCACCATATTAATAAAGAGTTGTTCTTAGCCAGGCATTTGATACTTTTTTAAAATTAATATTAAAATTTGAATTTTCTAGCGAAATAGTATAATTTGGATATAAATTATGATTACGAAAATACTATTGATTAACTATATACTGGAATTGAAGTAGTCAAATCTTAATCATAAATGATCGAAAAATGGTGGGGGATTAATATGAACTTTAACTTTAATGAAGAACATAATAGAAAAAATACAAATAGTACAAAGTGGGACTCCGTTGATCGAGTATTTGGATGTACGGATGTACTACCTTTATGGGTTGCCGATATGGATTTTGCTTGTGCACCCGAGATTGTAGAGGCTATAACGAAACGAGCTCAACATCCTATTTATGGTTATGGACATATACCTGAAGAATTTTTTGAATCAGCAATGAATTGGGCAAGTAAACGTTATAATACTTCGATTAAAAGAGAATGGTTAACAAATATACCTGGTGTGGTACCTGCATTAAATTTAGCCATCGATGCTTTCACAAAACCAGGTGATGAAATCATCATTCAGCCACCAGTTTACTTTCCATTTTTCAGTACAATAAGAAATAATGGAAGAAACATCGTTGAAAATTCTTTAATTGAAGAAGATGGATATTATTATATGGATTTAGATGATCTAGTAAATAAAATTACTTCAAAAACTAAAATGATTATTCTATGTAGCCCTGCAAATCCTGTTGGAAGAGTCTGGACGAAAGAGGAATTATCAGGTTTATTTGAAATATGTAAAAGGAATAAAATTGTTGTTATAGCAGATGAAATACATGCAGATTTAGTCTACAAGAAAGGTAGTCATATACCTTTTTATTCATTAAGTGAAGATGCAGCAAATATGAGTATTACATTTATGTCACCAAGCAAAACATTCAATATTGCAGGCTTATTTTCGTCACTTGCTGTTATTCCAAATGAAGATTTATTTACTGAGTTTTCTCATGCAATTGCTCGTTCTAGTTTAGAAAACTTAAATATTTTCGGAATTGAGGCAGTAATAGCAGCTTATAACGAAGGTGAAAAGTGGCTTGATGAATTATTGATTTATTTAAAAGGAAACGCTGAGTTCATACATAATTATTTAAAAACAAATATTCCAGAAGTAAAAATGAGAGTTACAGAAGCAACGTACTTAGGATGGCTTGATTTTAGAGGTTTGGGCCTAAGAGGTGACCAATTAAACGAATTTATGATTAATGATGCTAAACTAGGTTTAAATGAAGGTCGCGGTTTTGGAATAAATGGGGATGGTTTTATGAGATTGAATTACGCTTGTACACGTAAAACATTAGAAGAAGCCATGACACGATTAGAGAAAGCTTTAAAAGCTAGTAAGAAATAGAGAAGGAGATGGCATTATGACATTAAAAATAACACCATGTATAGTTATGAGTGGGAATGCTAAAGAAGCGGTTCATTTTTATGAAAAAGAACTTGAAGCAGAGGTTCTTAATATACAAACATATGGTGAAATGCCAATACCTTGTCCAGAAACATTAAAAAATAGTGTTGCAAATGCAATTTTAAAAATCGGAGAAAGTGACCTTATGTTATTCGATGCGCCGATTCAATCGAATCCAATTATGGACAAAGATTTTCAACAAAATACTCCTAATTATGAACATAAAAAAGTAGAAGTTACGATTAATCTTTCAATCGATAACGTAGAAAAAACAAAGCGCATTTTTAATTCATTACAACAAGATGGACATGTTATTGCACCGTTAGAAGCAGTACCATTTAGTCCCGCATTCGGAACAGTTACAGACAAGTTCGGTGTTACATTTATATTGATTACTCAAAAGTAAAATACACATAATTTATTAGTTTGATAGCAAAAATAGGGAGATTAGATGGATAAAATAACTGTTGAATTAGTAAAACAATTAATTAATGAACAATTTCCAATTTGGTCTAACTTAGATATAAAGCCTGTAGAATTTAGTGGCAACGATAACAGAACGTTCCATTTAGGGGATAAAAAGAGCGTTAGATTACCAAGTGCAGAAGTCCTAGTAAATACTATCCTTGGCCATGGACAATCAATGAATGGATTGATGGAGAATCTTTAAATAAAGAAAATATAAGTGATTTAAGTCAATTTGCAAAAGGTTTAGGACAATTTTTAAAGGAGTTCCAGTCAATTGATGCTCATGGAGGGCCGATTGCAGGAAAGCATAATTTCTTTAGAGGTGGAAACCTAGCTGTATACGACCAAGAAACTAGAGATTCAATTGACCAAACGAAAGAGATTTTTAACAAAGATTTACTAACAGAAATTTGGGAAACAGCTCTAAGTTCCAAATGGGAGAATGAACCAGTATGGGTGCACGGTGATATTGCTCCTGGAAACTTACTTGTTAAAAATGGTGAACTATGTGCGGTCATTGATTTTGGAATACTTGGAGTAGGTGATCCATCATGTGATGCTGCAATGGCATGGACATTTTTCGAAAATGAAACTAGAAAAGTTTTTAAAAACAGTTTAAACTTTGATGAACATACTTGGAATAGAGCGAGAGGTTGGGCTCTATGGAAAGCTTTAATTACATTTAATGCGAAAAAAGATATTGCTACATCGATTAGAGAAGAATCATTTAATACGATAAATGTCATTATGAATGATTTTAAATCTTAAATAGATGAAAAATTTACGAGTTGCTATAATAGCGACTCGTTTTTTTGGGTACTAAAGTGAGTGTGCAAATTAAAAAGCTCGAACTGCAATTTAAAAAGTTAAAACTGCAAATAAAATTTTGTAATCTGCAAATAAGCTATTAATGATGAATAAATAGAATGAAAACCACAAAAATTAATAGAAATAATAATAACAATGACTTTAAAATTGATGAAAATAATCAATAAACTGTAAAAATACCTTAGAGAAGACGAAAAGTCCTTCTCTATTTTTATGGTAAAAAGGCATAGGTAAGAAAGAGCATACGAGTATGACTATAATGAAAAAACATGAAAGTATTGAATCTTGTTCATACTAATGTTGGGGTGAAATACAATTATGATACAAAAATTACTTGCTAGTTTATTAATAATGACGCAATCAGTTGAACTTCCTGACAGCTTAACTGTTATTCAACAGGGCCATCCGATTGCTGTTGTTAATCGTGAAGATTTTATAATGTCACTTCCGGGTACACCATTGATAAACGATAAAAAGTTTAATGAATTTATTGAAAAACTTGATCAACAAATTTACCGAAACCCAATAAATGCGACAATCAATGAACAAGGTAGGATTGTACCAGGACAGGTAGGTTACAGGCTTTATAAAAAAGAGTTTAAAGATAAATTTACTACTTATTTTTATAGTAAAGGACCCTCTAAAATTGAAGTACCAGAGTTAGATATTTATCCTAAAGTCGATAGTGAATTATTAGCTCATATTAGGATTCAACAAATTGGACAATATGTAACTTACTTTAATTCGAATAATAAAAGTCGAGTACATAATATTTCTCTTGCAGCAAAAGCAATTGATAATTACGTAGTTTTCCCAAATGAAGTTTTTTCCTTTAATAAGGTAGTAGGAGAGAGAAGCGGAGCAAAGGGATATAAACGTGCACCGGTCATTGTAAGGGGAGAATTGTCCGAAGGAGTAGGAGGAGGAATATGTCAAGTGTCCTCTACTCTATTTAATGCAGTAGATCGCGCTGGTCTAAAAATTATTGAAAGATATACCCATAGTAGACGAGTACCATATGTACCAGCAGGACGTGATGCTACTGTTAGTTGGTATGGACCAGACTTCCGTTTTCAAAATAAATATAATCAGCCAATTCTAATTCGAGCAAAACAATATGGCGGAAGTATGATTGTTACACTTCATTCTTCTGATGTAATCAATTATGAAGTAAGAAGTGTTCCTATAGCTCCAACTCGTTTACCTGAAGAAATAAATACAGAAGAAGACAAACATTCTTCAAATCCTTCTAGAAAAGGAAAAATAGTACCACCGCATAAGTCGGTAGGGGATTAAAGATTAATACATACTAAGTAAACCCCACAAGGTAAATTAAAGATCTTGTGGGGTTTTTGTGTTTTTCATGAATAAGGATCATTTTGAATAAAAATTAATGAAAGTCTAATCCTTTCAACACTAGACTTATAGAAACTAAGGATTTAGAATTATAAGAAAGATTTGAAAACGAAGGAGAATTGCATGACAAAAATAAATGTATTATTTGATTCGAAGGATATGGAACGAAATACACTACCTTATTACTACGATTACGGAAAGATCATTTCAACTATTCAAAGTCAGCTAATTGATACATTTGGAGTAGATTTTCAAATGTATTCAGATGAGGATACTACAAATGAAATCTGGGAAATTCTAGAAGAAGATCTTAAAGAAGAATCGAGTGAAGTTCAATTAATCAGCCATATTTATAATGAGCTTGAAACAAAAACTATTTCTTCGAATCACACTGATAAAAAATTGGAACTCATCATTAAGCCTAGGGTTGAAAATGGATTATATTATTATCCGAATTACGGAGTAGCTTTATCGAAAGCGATGATCTTTGAAGCGGATAATCAATATAATAGAGACCTGATTTTTGCTAAAAGTGATTCATGTCTTTCATCCTTTTTTCAATACGTACTAAAAAGAAAACGAGATTATATTAAAAATTATGTAACAGTCTATACAGATACAGATGATGGTGTCGAAACATCGATTGAAAATATTACCAAAATGGTTAGTAGAGAAGAGGTATTTTTAGAGGAATCATTAAAAAGAGAAATATATCGATCAATAGATCATTTCTTTAATGAAGGTCGAGATTTCTTTAAAACATATGATATCCCATATAAACGAGGATTTTTATTATATGGAAATCCAGGAAATGGAAAAACAACATTAGTAAAATCAATTGCAAGTAGTATTAACGCACCGGTTGCATATTGGCAAATTACTGAATACACATCAAGTTACACAATTAAAGAGGTCTTTAGTTCAGTGTTAAAATTAACGCCAATGGTACTAGTTATCGAGGATATTGACAGTATGCCTCCTTCGGTTCGCTCAGTATTCTTAAACACGATTGATGGTGCAACTTCTAAAGAAGGTTTATTTTTAATTGGAACGACGAATTATCCTGAAAAAATCGACCCAGCATTAATGAATCGCTCTGGTAGATTTGATCGAGCATATGAAATTAAACAACCAACAATAGAAATGCGTTCTGACTACTTACAAAAGAAAAAATTAAATCGAATTTTAAACAATGAAGAATTACAGCTACTAATCGATTCAACAAATGACTTTTCTTATGCTCAATTAAATGAGTTATATATCTCAATCATCATTGAGTGGGACTGTGAACAAAAAGTAGATATCATTCGACTATGCGACGAAATGAGATCAATTTTACGTAAACAAAAAAAGCAAAATTGGGAAAAGAATCAAACTGTGGGATTTTCTTTTGAATAAATGATTTTATTGTATATGTAATAGTTTCGTGTAAGTTAACTCTCAAAAGATAGATGCAAGGGCTTCTATCTTTTTTCTTTTTGGCTTTGTTAAAGTAGGTGGTTGAATTTCTTCTTCAACAAAATACTAGATTAGTTGCATAAGAAAAAGGGATTTTGAGGAAAAAAATGGAATATATTTAATAGTGAAAATTATGCTTTGTCATTAAAATTTGGAGGAATAAATGAAAAATAATCTTATGTGCCGATTCTATACATTGACAATTATGTCGCTTCTTTTATTAGGAATCATCATAGTAACTGGTTGCTCTTCAACCAATATTGTAAAGTCCACACCTCAGGATCAAAATGAAAAGACTATAAAAACTATCCTAGAAAAACAGTTTACAGGACCTGATATAAAATTAATTGAGATGTTATCGTCGGAAGAAAATGTAACAGTCATAGGAAAAGATGGGGAAGCTACGCAACCCCCAAAAAACACAGAGCTAGAAAAATATTATGAAAAAAACTACCAACCTTATTTTACTGAAAGGATGTAAAACAATTTTATCGCTGCATATGCTTTTAATTATCAATTTTTAGCACACAAAAGCGAATATCAAATAAAAGTAAATAACATTGATATTAAAAAAATTGAGACGACTGAAGGAGCCTATGAATTTAAAGTTTATGTATTATACGGAAAAGCTGGAAGTAAACAAAAGCACGCTGAAGTTTCAGGTAGAGTTTATTTTAACAAAGATGGCAAAATAACTAATATTCGATACTTAGATGATGACGGATTTACAAAAGCGATGAATAATTAAATAGCGAATTGTAAGTATTAGCTTTGTGAACAAGGATTGAGCTTTTTGTTATACATTTTCTTTCTTCTGAAAATGCTTGCTCTCATCCTCAAGAATTATTTCTTTGGGGTGACAGTTTTTTAATTATATAAGTTTGATTAGGTCATAATTTAACGTTTTCGAGAGGGGAAATGATATGAATCCTATTTTATTAGATGTTCCGTTACAAATAGAAACAGATAGACTAATTCTTCGAGCACCACTTCAAGCTGGTGAAGGCAATGTAGTATACCAAGCTATTAATGCTTCATTTAGTGAATTAAAGCAATGGTTGCATTTATTCCAATCAATTCCTACTATTGAAGAAACGGAAATTCTCCTTAGAAATGCCCATATAGATTTTTTGAAAAGAGAAAGTTTTCGCTATCTGATCTTTCATAAGGATACTAATGATTTTATTGGAACTGCTAGCCTTCATAGAATTAATTGGGAGATTTCTAAAGGCGAAATTGGATACTGGATTAACACGCAATATAGTGGTAATGGATATATGACAGAAACAGTAAGTGAGTTAACAAAGCTTGGCTTTCAGCAACTTAAATTTAGAAGAATTGAAATACGCTGTGAATCTAATAACACTAAAAGTCGTTCGATCCCTGAAAAACTAGGTTTTGAGCTTGAAGGTATATTACGTAATGAAGATCTTACAGCTGACGGTAAAAAACTAACTGATACCTGCATCTATGCAAAGGTAAATTAGACTAAAATTTAAAAATCCCTTGTACAACTAACTCATACATTAGTGAATAAAAAAAGACTAGCACTCTACTAAAAAGTACCATATAGAATAGACACTTAAAAAGTCTACTCTATATGGTACTTTTGTTTATTATTAGAAAAACCGGAATCGTGGAAATTTGAGATGAGTAAAAAAGCAGTTAGTTCAAAAGGTAACATTTACATTGAATTTAAGCGAATTTGTGGTCTTTTTCTATCGCTCAAAAATCAAATTTAAAATTTAACATAGACTTTATTTAAAATAAAACTTTTTCTTTTCCCAATAATTTACTAGATTAGTATGCATTTCCCTTGGTTTTTCAATTTCACTTCATTCAATACTCCCACTATATCTCCAAAAAATATTTTTTAAGGGAAGTTTATGTCTTACACGAACTTGCTCTTCTTTCGAATAATGAACACGAATAAAGGTAGTTCTGGAAGATTTTGTTTTAATAAATTCAATATTTTCAATTTCATCCCAAAATATTTTATTACCAACAAAGTCTACAACTACACCTTCCTCGTCCCAGTAAATCCCGATCCCTTTTTTACGATAATTCCATAATTTTATTGAATCCCTAAAAAGTAAAAAGATAAATAACAAGGAGCCAATGAATACAAATATAGTTGAAATTGAGAAATGTTTGGTACTTATTATTGCCATCAAAAGTATTAAAAGAAATAGTATACCAAATATGACAAAAAGGAATATTGTTAAAATCTTTGGTTTGTATACTTTCACTTTTCTATTCATTCTCCTTTTCTACATCTATCTTTATATTATTAAAGAATATTTTGAACATGTATAGGAAAATAAAGTAATTTTAATTAGTTTTATCATTTTAATTTTCTAAATGTACCAGAATTTTAGGTCCCTAGATTTACGAATCATTTAGAATGTTATTAAACTAATATGCGTTTTCGTAAGTAAAGTAATTTATTGAACAGGCCCATTGGGCATACGGAAAATGGATTAAAGAAAAATTAGCAATCTAAAAAATAATACTTTTAATTCCATTTTTGAATAAAGTTAAGCGAGGAATATAACTAATTTTCAGAAAAAACGATTGAAAACCGACACTTGTGTCGTNNACGACACAAGTGTCGGTTTTAAGGGGGATAAACAAGATGAAAGGTCTAAGGAATAATAAAGGTTTCTTAACATTAATGGTTGCTCAAGCGATTTCAAATATTGGTGATTGGTTAAGTATTGTCGCGATCATTACGCTTGTAGGGTTAAAATGGAATGCTTCGCCAATTGAGGTTTCATTTATTATTTTATGTCTCGCTGTTCCGATGGCATTATTAGGACCTGTTGCTGGAACGATAGCAGATCGCTTTAGTAGAAAGCAATTGATGGTTTTATCGGATATTGTCCGTGCTGGTTTATTTGTTTTACTTGCATTAGCAAATACGTTGTGGATGGTCTATATTTGTTTGTTTACGATTGGATTGTTTTCTGCTGTTTTTAATCCTGCCAAAAATGGTAAATTAAAAGAACTAGTTCCGAATGAAGAAATAAAAAGCGCGATGTCAATTACAGCTATGATTGACTCAGCTACAAAAATTTTCGGACCGATTTTGAGTGGAATTCTAGTTTCGGCAGCTGGAACAACGCCAGTATTTTATATTAATTCAGTATCATTTATTATTTCTGCAATCTTAATTTTCTTACTTCCAAAAGTTGCCCAGCAGAGTAAAGAGGGAAAAGTGAAAGATAAAGCTAAATCTTCCTATAAAACTGAATTTATGGAAGGTGTTTCGTTTATTAAATCTAATACTCAAATTTTAGTCGGTATGTTATTTTTAGGTTTTAGTCTCTTAATCTTGCAGTTATCAGATTCGCAAATTATAGTTTTAATAAGGGAACTTAAACATGCATCACCAGGTTTATTTGGCTATTTAGTAACTGGTTCTGGAGTAGGAATGTTTTTTTCTAGTTTAATATTAGCGAAAAAAACAAATTATCGTGCCTATAATTTAATGTTAATAGGAGTTTGTGGAATCGGATTTGGTTTTGGTATGATGGCTTTATTCACACATTTTAATCTCGATTTTTCAATTGTTTGGGCACCATTATTAGGGTTGTTTGCCGGATTTGCAGCTGGCTTAGTATTTGTTCCATTCCAGGCATCTGTTCAAGTCGATACCCCAGTTGAGTTAACAGGTAGAGTATTTGGCGTAATAGGAAGTGTTACCACAACAGCAACAATTATTGGACCTTTATTAGGTGGATGGCTATCCACTGTAATTGGTGTCATTCCAACATTTATTATTTCTGCATCACTTTTAGTATCTATCTCACTAGTAGGATTCTTAACGAAAAATAGAGTAGAGCGGGGGAAGAACGATGTCTCCGAAAGTCAGCAAGGAGCACCAACAGCAACGTCGAACTAAAATTTTAGAAGCAGCAAAACAAGTGTTTATCGAAAATGGGTATGAAAGAACCACTATGAAGCATGTGATGGACGCATCAAATGTAAGTAGAGGTGGATTATATCAATATTTTGCTAATAAAGAAGAATTGTTTGAATCACTTTTATATGAGTCTCTACTAAGAGTGTCTGAAGAAACAAGGAAATTATTGAATCAACATGTTGATTCATATTGGGAATTACTTTTATTAAGAATGTTCGGTGAAAGCAGAGTGCCAAATGATCGAATGGATCCTTTGGCACCAATTACTTTAGAGTTTTTCATAACTGGTAGAAATGATGAAAGAAGAAAAAAGTATGGGAAAGAACGATATTTTTATGGAATTAAAATATTTTCCGATGTCATAAAAGAAGGCCAAAAAAACAATGAGTTTAGTAAAAAGTATGATAGTGAAATTTTAGCAAGAATGATTGTTTCATTTATTGATGGACTTGCACTCGACTATGCAATACTCTCAGCGGAAGAAATAATGATGGAAGAACAATCGATTTTGTTCGTACAATTTTTAAAATTTGCTCTTGAAGTAAAATGAAAATGCGGGATTGTTATTAAATTAACATCCTGAATAATATTAGTGATTTAACATTTTCCAAGTCTTTTCTCCAACTATCCCATCCGGTGTTAGTCCGATCTGTTGTTGAAAAAGCTTTACGGCATTTGCAGTATGAGTACCAAAATGACCGTCTGGTGTAATGCCTAAAAGCTGTTGAATGGTAATGACGTAAATATTTGAATCTCCTATTTTCATAACATGACCGGGGTATATTAATGAGCGATTCAATAAATGTCCTGCATTTATTTTGAAATGATTAAAAATCTCGCTATATTTTACAAACGGGTATGGACACGGTTTTCTAGTAACATCAAAATGACGGACGATATCTTTTTGAGTTAAATTAAACATTGAACATAAATCAAATACAACCATCATTGTTCGATTGATGGTTGTATTTGATATACGATTATCCTTTTCAACACACATTTCAACTGATATCGATAATAAATTGGCATTTGGCTTTAATGCATCTACACCTCGAAAGGGTACACCATTCACATAAGTATATTTTTCATTTGCATGGAATGTCACCTCATTTAAAGGGATAATACAAATTGCCTCTTTAGGATCGACAAAAATATGTGCCGAAGCATAAGCTGGTTTTCTTCCTTGACTAATTGCCTCCGCATTTTGCCCAGGTAAAACCTCGCCAAAATATTTATAATGTCCGTTTGCTGTCGCACCAGGATTTGCAGTCCAATGAATAACGATTTTTTTAACTCCATTTAATTTTTGACCAGATCGTGTAAATTGATTAATTGGGATGAATTTATTTGTCCAACTTGGCATGAAACAACCTCCTTATATAAATTTTTAAGGATTTTAGTAAAAATGTTTCCAATTATCACTAATATTAGATTATGAGTACTAAATTTTTATCATGTTGAAAATGGTAGCATTTCAGGAATGCGATCAAAAAATAGTACGATAATCGTTTCCGAGACTGAATAAAGCGAAATAGACTGTGGGAGCTTGGAAGGAAATCTCTGTACGAGACTTGGACAGTTATATAATTGAATTCGATATAGTACATAAAATTGAAAACTAAGAATATGGCTATACTAATCGTGACCAAAGGAGTGATTAGATGAATTTTCGATCAAAGGAACAAATTTTGACGGAGCAGCCATCAATTGAAAGAAAAATAGAATTTAGAGGAAATAAATACAAATTAGTTGATACAGTTCATGATGTTTCACACGGTGGATTTGATGATCTTACATGCTACACTTATCGAAATGATACGGAAAATGTGGAAATATTGCTATATGTGCAAAAAGGAAAAATCGTAATTGTTGAACCTTAAAGGATTTAAGACTGTCCTGTATATACAGGCAGTTTTTGTTTGTTTTAGGACTAATTTGATGCCATTTAGAGATATTAAGTGAAACAGTAGATTTGGAAAAATAGGGGGCATGTGGATTGAAAAAGATTATTCTTTTATTCTCAATTCTTTTGTTAACTGCTTGTTCACATGGTAATGGTGCAGTTGAATCATTAAAAAAAGAATATCCTAAAACGATAAAACAAGTGGTAGATCAATTACCAAAAGATGTACAAAAAGAATTAGTTGTACCAGAAAAGATCCCGTTTAGAGCAAAGGATGTCACAATGGATGTACAAAAAAATCAAAAAAATGGAGCTATTAATGCTACCTCGTTTAATTACTCAAATGAAGAAGTAGAGGTTACAATGTTTGTCATCACTTATCATAATAAAAAAGTTTCCTTCCCTGATGAACAACAACCATTAAAAACAACCAAATTAAAAGATGGTACAAAAGTTTTGATTGTTGCTGATGATGATAATACAAAAACAATTCGATGGAAGAAAGACGGGCTTTATCATTCAATTTCACTTCTTTTTTCAGAAGAAACTGGAAAACAATACACTATTCGAGATTTAATAAAAACTGCGAATTCGATGAGTAAATAATGAAAAGAGACCGCCAAAAAAATGACGGTCATTTTTTTATACTTTAAAGTAAATTGGCAAACGGGGAAGAAAAATCGACGTAGAAGCCATTTTTAGGTATAAGTATAAATATAAAAGCATCTACGCCTCTGACTTCTCCTAACGGCTCGCCAATCGGTGAGTTTTCTTTATGAATTTTTAACTTCATTAAGAGCTTCAGTATTTGATTTACTTGGAGCAAAATAACCTTCTGAATTAACTGCAGCTGGTGTAGGTTGCCCTTTATTTTTGTTCTTCTTTTTTACATGTGGATTTTGATTGTGACCCATGAATATCACCTCCAAATTTAGTATGTGCTATATTTCCGACTTACTTTCGGAATTGTTATTAACAATAAGTGGGAAGATCGCTAGGCAATTTTCTTCTCTTTTTGGGTATGTTTTCTTGAACGATTAAGAATGAGTAAAGCTAATATTGAAAAGAAGATAGGACCTACAATCATCCAGATTGTTGAGTTGTAATCACCTTCAATAGCCGGTTGAATGATTGTAAAAAAGTTTGCAAATCCAACTACTAATATAACGAGAATGCTTGCAAATAAAGCAGATGAATTTGATTTTAATATTTGGAATGGTTTATCGATTTGATCATTCCTTTTAAACATGGGATACGTAATTCCTAAAAATATATAAGGTAAAGTCATTGAAACATTTGTCATTAAAGTTATTTTATTAAAAAATGCAGATGCTCCTTGACCGCCAAAGGAAGTTAGGACAATAATGATTGATACAATTGCAAATTGTACCCACATTGCATTGACAGGCATACCTTTTTCATTTGTGTCTGAAAATTTTGTCGGCCATAAGTATTTTGGTGTGCCTTTGATGATTGTTTTTAATGGTGCATAAATTAATGTGAAAAATGCTCCGGTATATGCAAGGAACATTGATAAACCAGTTATTCTTGCAAACCAAATGCCAATTAAATCGGCAGTATGTGCTGATAAATTAAAAGCTTTTCCAAGTTCTAATCCTAAATTATACATAAGTACATATGTTATGTTCCCTAAGTTCGTTGTACTAGCACTTAAATCATTTGACCAGTTAATAAAAATACCTACTAAAAAAATACCTAACGAATATCCTACTGAGATAATAATTGCTGAAATTGTAATCCCTTTTGGAAAATTACGTTCAGCGTTTTCCGTTTGATCAACTAATCCGCCGATTGCTTCTAAACCGCCATATGCAAAGATTGCAAATACAACAAATGATAAGATTGCCAGGGTAGATAGATAATTTGGATTAGGCGAGTGAGCAAATGCTGATGAAAAGCTTTTAATTGGTTGAGCAAATTTTCCTCCATTGAATAGAAAAATAAGGATACTTGTGATTAGCAATACTATATTTAATGAGAAAACTGTAACTCCACCAATCGTTGTTACCTTACTAATACTTTCAATCCCTTTTGAAGCAAAATAGGTCACAACTAACATCCAAAGTAATGCTAATAAGCCAATTGATTGAGTAGAAGAAAGTCCAAATAATGAAAGGGATTGCGTTTTGTCTCTACCAAAAATAAAGGTTGATAGGGGAATCCAAACCTTTGAAGAGACACTAACCATATATATTACATAGGAAGAGAACCACATAAAGGTTCCAATAAAAGCGAATCTAGGCCCAACTGAATCGGCCATCCATGTATAAATTCCACCTTCTGAATGCTTATATGCAGCTCCGAACTCAGCCATCATAAAAGCAAAAGGAATAAAAAAAGTAATAGCTGAGAGTAAATACCATGGAATTGCACTATATCCCATTAAATAGAAAGCTGTAGGTATATTTCCAAAACCATATACAGTTGTAAATACCATTAATATTAAGCCAACGAGTGAAAGTTTTTTACTCAAGATCTCACCTCAGTTAATTAGTCGATTATAAATGAATAGTATTATTTTCTTCAATAATCGGTAATTTATGAGGACATAACAGCCAATCAGGTTTACTAATTTTTTAGAAATAATAAAGAATAGTTTCGTTCTATTTTTCAAACGCTAAGTTGATTGATAAATTCTTAAAATAGATGGTTTGAAAGAGAAAGGATGAACTAAATGAGCTTTAATGAAGTAGTATTAAGAGTTATATGCTCATTTTTTGTTTTATTTATTTTAACGAGATTAATGGGGAAGAAGGAGATTAGTCAATTAGATGTTTTTACATTTATAACAGCTATTACAATAGGAAATATAGCAGCATCAATTACGACATCTAAAACATTAACTATTGAAGATGGGATTATTGGATTAGTTGGCTGGGCAGTTTTGACGATCATCATGGGGTATTTAAGTTTAAAATCTAAAACTGTACGTCGGGTGATTCTTGGGGAACCAATTATTTTAATTAGACAAGGAAAAATAATGGAAAGTGCATTAAAAAAAGCTAGATTAGATACAGAGCAATTTCAAGGAATGCTTCGTAATGAGAATATTTATTCGTTGAAAGATGTAGAGTACGCTATATTTGAAATCGATGGCAGTTTATCGATTATGAAAACAAAAGATGTTAAAACGAAAAAAAATAAAACATGGAAAAAAACTTTATTATTTCCGACTTCAACAGCAGTGGTAACTGACGGGGAAGTAAATGAAGATGCATTATCAAATTTAAACTTGGATAAAAAATGGTTAATGGGTCAACTTGAAAGGGTAGGTATAAAATCAGTTTCAGATGTGTTTTTTGTTGAAGTACAGACCGATGGGTCGTTATATATCGACTACCGAGAAGATCATTTCAATGTAGAGGAAAATTAATTGACTCACATCCTAAAGTGGATATGAGTCAATTTAGTTTTTATCAAATTATTCGTAAATCGGCACCCAGCCTTCAGTAGTAACAAACAATCGAACAGCAACTACTTTACGATCCTCTGCTAATGTGAAGTAGTGGCGTACATTTGGTGGTACAGAAATTAAATCTCCAGGATTCAAATTAACATGGAAAAATCCTTCATTTCCATCGATAATAAACGTACCGTGACCGCTAACTATGAAGCGAACTTCGTCATCTGTATGATGATGCTCGCGGTTGAAGTTTTTAAGTAAATCATCAAGATTTGGAGTTGCTTCTGAAAGAGTAATAATATCACTTGCTAAATAGCCACGTCTTGATGAAATACTGTCGATTTCAGCTTTAAAAGTTTCAAGAATTGCTGCTTTTTCATCATCTGATAAAATAAATTTTTCTTGTAGCGAACTATGTAATTGTTCGATATTCCAATTTTCGTAAATTACACCTTGCTCTTCTAAATATGCTTTTACCTCAACATCACTTGTAATATGATAATCTTTTTTTTCTACCCAAATTGTTGCCATACTTCATTCCTCCAAATTAGTTCTTTATAAATGTATTTTTTTGTATACCTTGTAAAGCGTATTGGAATAGAAACTCATAAGCTTCTAAATGTTTTTTTGCTTCAAATGCTGATTTTGCCCATACTGTTATACCATGATTGTGAATTAATACAACTCCATGATCATTCTTAATATGTGGTAGAAATTCATTTGCAAGAGTAGGAATATGCGCATGATTTTTTATAATTGGAATTGTAATTTCTGCATCTTCTTCCCAAAGTCCCAATGCTTTAATAATTTCAATACCAGAAAAAGATAACTCATCTTGATATGGGAAATCCTTTGTTATAAAGTTATTTGCTAAAGTGTGTACATGAAGAACGCATTTTGCATTTGTGTGCTGATAAATTAGACGATGCAAAATGGCTTCAGCTGATGGTTTTTTTGATTCATCCCAAACAGATTGGTCAAATTCATTAACGAGTAAAAAATCGTCATAAGTATGTTTAGTTTTATCTTTACCACTAGTTGTAACTAAAAAGTTCAAAGGCTCCTCATTTACTTTAATTGATAAATTTCCGCTAGTTCCTAAAAACCAATCTCGATCAGCAAGTACTTTTTTTACTTCGCGAATTTCATCATAATGTTTGAAAAAGTCCTTCATACTAGCACCTCCTTCTCTAATGAAGCTCGAATATCATAGAAATTTTCAAAAGGAATGAAAGGTAAAGATAATTCTTCACATTTATCTTTTAAGAAATCTCGAGCAAAAATTAAATTAGCTTCTTTTGCAATTTGTAAGTCAGTAATTGAATCACCAATGACAATGATAAAATCATTTGCTTCACTAAATTTTCTTTTAACAGATGGTTTACACATTCCACAATCATTCGTACAGTTTTCATCACAAGAATGATCCCAATGAATTTTTACAGTTTGGCCTGTAAAGTCAGTACGATTACATAAAATATCCGAAGATGGAAGGTAATCAGCTAATATTGGATGAACGAAAAAATCTAATCCGCCACTTACAACTTTTAACTCATATTGTTGTATGCTTACAAATTGTATAAAATCGCTAAAACCATCTCGAATGACAGTACGATTGATTACATAATCGGTCATTTCTTGTTTTTTCGTTGAAGGAATCGTAGCAAACATTTTCTCTACGCCTTCTCGAATCGATATATTGCCATTTAAAACTTCACTTGTTAATTCACTTACTGAAGGTGGAGCAAATTCTTTAATTAAATTAACGATATTGTCTCCCTCTGTAATTGTTCCATCAAAATCACAAAAAATCTTTATTGCCATTGTTGTTACCCCCAAAGTTGTAATGCTTTTTGTAGTGATGTATTTGGAAGTGCGTAGTCTTTTAGCTCAACTCCAGATAATGTTGCTGAAATTGCTTCTCTAAATGCATTACCTCCACCAATTGGTCCATCCGGATGACCATGAACACCGCCGCCAGCGTTGATGACTTGCTCAATTCCAAAATCTTGAATTAATTGAGGAACAAGTCCTGGGTGAATTCCAGCAGAAGGTACTGGGAATGTCTCTTTTAATCCATTTGAAACTGTTAAATTTTCAGCGATTTTTAAAGCTGTCTCTTTTTCTAACGCAACTGATCCATATGGTGAAGGGAAAAGACTAAAATCTGCACCAGCAATTCGTAAAAGTTTACCAAGTAATAATCCTGCGTCAATACCATAAATTGGAGATGAACTAAATGCACCCGATACAGCAGGATGAGCCATAATTGGAATATTAATTGATGGATCGTCTGCCAATCCTTGCAGTACATCAATTCCATACGAGAACACATTTAATAAAAATACATCAGCACCAGCTTCAGCAGCACGTAATGCTTTCTCTTTTAACTCGTATGTTCGGCCAGTTAAATTCACCGCGTATAATGTTTTGTGTCCTGTTTTTTCATAAACTTGGTTCAAAATATTTTTTCCGTGTGTGACGCGATCCGTAATAGATGTAATTGTGTCAAAAAGGATCTCGTCATCTTTTATTAAATCTACGCCACCTAAAGCTTGCTTTTTTAATTCCTCTGAAATGTATTGAATATCTCTGCCGATAATTGATTTAAAAATGCTCATTAATAAAGGTCGATCATATACATCCAATTTCTCTCGAATACCTTTAATACCAAATTTTGGACCCGGAAAAAGAGCTAAAATGTCATCCGTAAAATTTAAATCAATTAGTTTAATTTCACCATCAAGGGATAGCTTACCGAAAACGGTTGTTAAAATTGCTGGTAGATCAGCTGAAAAATTTAAGCTAGGATAATAGATTTCAATAATCCCTTTTGTCGGTTTATAGCCTAGAAAGTTAACGACATTTTCTTCGCATTCTATTTCACGTACTGAAAGAACTTTGCCTTTATGCTTTTGTAATTGAATTTGATCATTTTGAGGTAAATTCGTCCATGAACCAACCGTTAAACCTAGCGCGATTGACTCTGCCTTTTTTTCTAAATGATGATTTTTATCATAAACTTGGTAAGTTGCTATTACTCCACTCATTTCAAAACCTCCAAAAAGTTTTAGTCAAACAAAAAACCTCTCCACTAAGGAGAGGTTTACCTACACCTTATCTGCCAGCAAATGCTGCGAGAATTAGCACCGTACTAGTTAACTAGCCGGTTGCCGGGTTTCATCGGGCTCGGTCCCTCCACCTACTCTGAATAAAGTAATATTTAATTTTGAATTCTTAATCTAATCGAATTATTTCATGAACAATCACAATTGTCAAACATTAAATTTTGAAAATATTTCAATCTCTTTTAATCTAGCAACTGCTTCTTTCAATCGATCAATATCTGATAGTAGGCCGACTCTTACATATCCTTCTCCATATTCTCCAAATCCATTTCCGGGAGCGACTGCAATATGAGCCTTTTCAAGTAAAAGATCAGCAAATTCCTGTGATGTAAAACCTGATGGAATTTTTAACCATGCAAAAAACGAACCTGCAGGTGCAGTTACTTCCCATCCAATTTCGTGACAGCCGCTAATAAATACATTTCTACGCTCTTCATAAAGTGCTAATAGTTGTTTTACACTTTCTTGAGATTCAGTTAGCGCAGCAGCGGCAGCTTCTTGAACAGCAGGGAAGATGCTAACATAAAGATGATCCTGTAATAGATTAATTGCTGAAATAACCTCTTTATTTCCAACTGCAAAACCAATTCTCCAACCAGCCATATTATAAGTTTTAGAAAGGGTATAAATTTCAATCCCGCATTCCTTTGCTCCTGGAGTTTGAAGATAACTTATAGGTTTTTTGCCGTCAAAACCAAATGCGCCGTAAGCAAAATCATGACAAACGGTAATCTGATTATTTTTTGCAAGCGCAACTGTTTCTTTAAAAAATTCTTCAGTTGCTATAGCACCTGTGGGATTATTTGGATAATTGATAAATAATATTTTACTAGCATCCAAAACATCTTGAGGAATTAATTTATAATCTGGTAAAAATTGATTTTCTTCAAGTAATGGAAGCATGTATGGAACTGTTTTTGAAAGAGATATACCAGATAAATAGTCTGGATAGCCTGGGTCTGGAACTAAAATTGTATCTCCTTCGTCACATAAACAAAGTGGTAGCTCTACTAATCCAGCTTTTCCACCGAATAATATGGCTACTTCTTCCTCTGGGTCTAAATCAACATCATACTCTCGTTTATAAAATTCTACAACAGCATTTTTTAAAGAGCTCATTCCTCTAAACGGAGAATAACGATGAGTTAAAGGGTTTTCAACAGACTTTTGTAATGCTTTTATAATATGGTCGGGTGTAGGTTGATCAGGATTTCCTTGACCAAGATTAATGACATCATGACCATTATTAATTGACTGATTCACTTTTTGGACTAGTGAAGCAAAAAATTGTTTTGGTAAATTGTTTAATAGTTTACTATGATTCAAGTTAATCACTCCAAAAATATAATAAAATTAATTTGAATAGATCGTTTCTTAATCGAATGATTTTCATGAACGACTGTTGCAATAACTTTCACCATCATATATGCTCGATTTAAAAATGTCTATAAAATTTAGAATAGGGTGAATAAATTGTGATTAAAATTGCGTGTATTCAATCTGACGTTATTTTAGGTGAATCAAAGACTAATTTAGAGAAAATGAAAACTCAAATAAACGAAGCTGTTAAAGAAAATATTCGTGTAATCGTACTACCTGAGCTATGGACAACAGGCTATTGTCTGGAAGAAATTGGTTTGCACACAGGTGAACAAGAAGTGATTATTTCTGAACTTCAGTCCATCGCAAAATCAAATAATGTAATATTGATTGCTGGTTCGTTCCCAATTGCAAAAGAAAATGGTGTTACGAATACATTAATTGTTATTAGCAGTGCTGGTGAATTAGTAAAAACTTATGATAAAGTTCATTTGTTCCAGTTAATGAACGAGCATCACTATCTTCAATCAGGGGAAACAGATGGACTTTTTGAAATCGATGGATTAACAGCTGCAGGATTTGTTTGCTATGATTTGCGTTTTCCTGAATGGATTGGAGCTCATTCGCAAAAGGGTGCAAAAGTTTTATTTTTTGTTGCCGAATGGCCAATTCAAAGAATGAATCATTGGGAAATTTTATTAAAAGCAAGAGCAATCGAAAATCAGTGTTATGTTGTTGCATGTAATCGAGTAGGAAAAGATTTAGCAAATACATTTGGTGGAGGATCAATGATCATTGACCCTTGGGGAGAGGTAGTAACCAAAGGTAGCACGAATGAAGAAATCGTTTATGGCGAAATTGATCCAAAAAAAGTCGATGAAGTACGCGGTACAATCCCTATTTTTGAAGACAGAAAAGAAGAAATTTACAAAAAGTTTTAAAAAAGTAATTGACAAATTAAAAATCAATAAACTAAAATACGAATATAAAATCAAATATGCGAACTCTTATTTCGAGTAGGCGGAGGGATTTGGCCCGACGATGCCCAGCAACCGACCATAATACCATTGTGAAATGGGGCGTATTGTTTACGCCTGAGCTTAAATGCTCAGTAAGGCACGGTGCTAATTCCAACAGAAAAGAAATTTTCTGGTAGATAAGAGACGAAAGCCAATTAGTATTGCCTCTTTTCGTCTCGGAAAAGAGGCTTTTTATTTTGCAAAATTCAAGGGGGATGAATTTAGTGACTGTCATTGAACGAAAAAAATATAGACCTTTAACAGAAGCAACTGCAATTACTTATTTACAAAAACTTGGCTATTTTAAAAATGAACTATGTGAATGTATAGAAATTGGGGATGGGAATTTAAATTTAGTATTTAAAGTTAATCCAGTAGGAAGCGAGAAAGGGTTAATTATAAAACAGGCTCTACCATATGCAAAAGTTGTTGGTGAAAGCTGGCCACTTACATTAAAGCGAGCTACGATCGAGAGTAATGCGACAAAAATATACAATGAGTTAATCCCATTACATGCACCAAAAATTTTAGAGCATGACGAAGAGCAAGCCGTAACTGTAATGGAGGATCTTTCACACTTACAAATTCTACGAAAAGGTTTCATTGAGAAAAAAAGCTATCCGTTTTTAGCTGAACATATCGGTGAATTTTTAGCAAAGTCATTATTTTTCACTTCAGACTTTGGAACTTCACCAGCTAAGAAAAAAGAGCTAGAGTATCTTTTTAATAATCCTGACTTATGTGATATAACAGAAAATCTTGTGTATACAGATCCATTTTTTAACAGTGAAACAAATAGTTTTGAAGAAGAATTAACAGAAGAAATTAAAGAACTATGGAATGATGCAGATCTACAAATTGAGGTTGCGAAACTAAAATTAGATTTCTTATCGAAAAAAGAAGCTTTATTACATGGTGATTTACATACGGGAAGCATTTTCGTATCTGAAACAGAAACAAAAGTAATTGACCCGGAATTTGCATTTGTCGGACCAATCGGATTTGATTTAGGGCAAATTCAAGCAAATTTACTTTTTCAACTTTTCAGTCGTACTGAACTAAAAGACGAAATTATTGAACACATTTTAAACATTGAAAAAGTGTTTAATGAAACATTTATTCGACTATGGGAAGAACATAGTGTTAGACCATTTAACCAAAAAGCACTAATTAAAGAAAAATTAGAAGGATATTGGGTGGATGCTATTGGGGTTATTGGATGTGAATTAATCCGAAGAAGTATCGGTCTTGCTCACGTTGAAGATATTGATTCACTGGAACATAATCAAAAAATTGAAGCAAAGAAAAAAGTCTTAAAATTCGGAGTTTATTGTATAAAAAATAGATTTACTATTAGAAATATTGGAAATTTACTTATTGGATTGGAGTAATAATCGATGACTACATTACAGCAAATACCTGAATCATTACAATGGAACGGTGAAAGTTTAAAAATTTTAGACCAAACTAAACTACCAACTGAAATACACTATTTTGATGCAACGACATTATTAGATGTACGTGAAGCAATCGTAAAATTACAAGTAAGAGGAGCACCTGCGATTGGTTTAGCAGCTGCATATGGACTGTATTTAGGTGTTCGAGAACTTCAAACTGAACAAATTGATGAATTTCATCAACAAGCTAGATTATTAGCGGATGAACTAATTAGTGCTAGACCAACTGCAGTAAATTTAGCATGGGCCGTTGAAAAACTAATTAGCTCTAGTAAAGAAGTAGTGACTGTATCCGAAGCTAAATTAATCATCATGGAAGAAGCGATTAAATTACATGTAGCAGATGAGGCAACTTGCAAAGAAATCGGTGAAAACGCTTTAACATTATTACATGACGGGGCTGCAGTATTAACTCATTGCAACGCAGGGAGTATTGCGACAAGTCGATACGGAACAGCTTTAGCTCCACTTCATTTAGCAAAAGAAAAAGGCTGGGAAATTTCGGCTTATGCAACAGAAACTAGACCAGTATTTCAAGGTGCAAGACTAACCTCTTGGGAATTGAAGCAAAGTGGTATCCCGGTTACATTATTAACTGATAATATGGTCGGCTACTTATTACAAAATAAAAAAGTAGATGCTGTTATTGTTGGTGCTGATCGCATTACTGCGAATGGAGACACTGCAAATAAAATTGGAACATTACAATTAGCGATTTTAGCTAACTTTTACCAAATTCCATTTTATGTAGCTGCTCCTTTATCAACAATCGATTTATCAATCGAATCAGGGAATGAAATTGTAATTGAACAACGTGATCGTACTGAAGTAACGCATATCGGAAATGTTCAAATTGCCCCTGAAGGAATCGATGTACTAAACCCAGCGTTTGACGTGACGCCGAATGAATTAATAACAGCGATTATTACGGAAAAAGGCATTGTTTCTAGCGATTATAAAGAAACGTTTAAAAGTTGGGAGGAAGAGTAATGAAAAAAATTATTGCAACACTATCAATTGCATCAGTATTATTAACAGCTTGTGCAAATGAACAAAATGTTGTTTCAACCAAAAAATCTGAAAATGCTAGTACTGAAGTAAAGAAAGTATCCGCAAGTAGCAATGCTGAAATTCCTGAAGCAATAAAAAAGAAAACAAAAATTGCTTTAATTATGGAGTTTTCAATTGGAACTTTTTCTTCACAATATATCGATGGCGTAAAAAAACAAGTTGGGAAATTTGGTGGAGAAGTACAAGTATATAATGCTGATAATGACTTAGCAAAGATGGCCTCCAATTTAGATACAGCCGTCAATTCTAAGGTTAATGGAATTTTAATCGATCATGGGCGAAAAGAAACATTAGAAAAAGGTGTGAAAAAAGCGTTAGCTGCAGGCATTCCAGTTGTTTCTTTTGATAGTGATTTAAATATTCCTGGTGTTACAGTAATTGACCAAGATGACTACAGTTTAGCATGGAAAAGTTTAAAGAGTTTAGCAGAAGGATTAAACGGAAAAGGGAATATCGCAACAATTTGGGTAGGTGGTTTTACACCGATGGAGCGCAGAAAAGTTATTCTTGATGCATTTTATAAACGTTATCCGAATATAAAAGAGGTTGCTAGATTCGGAAAAGCAAGTAGTAATACGATGCTTGATACACAAGCTCAGGTAGAAGCTTTATTAAAGAAATATCCTAAAGGTCAGCTTGATGCTATTTTTGCAACTTGGGATGAGTTTGCAAAAGGAGCTACAAAAGCAATTCAACAAGCTGGACGTAATGAAGTAAAAGTTTACGGAATTGATTTAAGTGATGAAGATCTTCAATTAATTCAGGAAAAAAATTCACCGTGGGTTACTTCAGCTGCAAGTGATCCGGGAGAGATTGGAGAAGTTCAATCTAGATTCCTATATCAAAAAATAGCTGGAGAAGAAACGCCAGATATTTATTCTTTAGAACCTAAATTAATAGAGAAAGAGGAGCTTCCAAATACTCCAATTAAAGTTAGTGATCTAAGAAAATATAGTAATAACTGGATACCTTCACAAGCTGCAACTTCACCATGGATGGAGAAATTAGATAAGGGGAACTAAAGATGACTATTAAACTAGAATCTGTATTTTTTAGTTATGGAGAATCAGAGGTACTAAAAGATATTAATTTTACAGTCAAACCTGGAAAAATAGACGGTATGGCTGGTTTAAATGGTGCAGGTAAAAGTACGTTAATGAAGATTCTAGCTAATAGAATTCAACCAACAAATGGTAAGTGTAAAGTAAGTGAAAATTCAACAATAGCATATGTCCCTCAAGAAGTTGATGAGGGACTTGTGCAAGGATTAACTGTAATTGAAAATTTAATAATTGCTTTGAATAGAGAAATTAAGAAATTCTTCTTCTCAAAAAAGAAAAGTGTTGAATTTGTTCAAAATCGACTTTCAAAATGGAATTTGAATCTACCATATTACAAACAAGTAAGTGATTGTTCAATTTATGAAAAACAATTTATTTTAATTGCAAAAGCACTACTAAATGATGCATCCTATTTCCTATTTGATGAGCCCACTTCTTCCCTAGGAAATACTGAAAAAGAGCAATTTTTCTCATTCTTACATAATTTAAAAAAAATGGGGAAAGGTATTGTCGTCATTTTACACTCAATTGATGAACTTATTAAATTTACTGATGAATTAACAGTATTAAGAAGTGGAGAAATCGTGTATCAAGGTATCTCATCGACATTATCTGTTGAAGAAATAATTGGACAAATGTCTTCTGGTAAATTTACATTTAAAAAAACAATAAAAGAGCGCAATGAACCAGCTTTTCAGTTTCGTAATATCCGAATAAGTGAAACGAAACCTTCTATTAATATAGAAATAAATAAAAATGAAGTAATTGCCATTTATGGTGCAAATGGAAATAAGAAAACGAGTTTAGCAAAAACAATATGGGGCAATCGAAGCCAATATGAATTAATAATAGGAAGAAACTCATTTTTGATCAAGTCTCCTCAGCATGCATATAAAAAAGGAATTGCATTTGTACCAGAGGATCGAAGAAAAGAAGGGTTATTTCTAAATCACTCGATTAGAGAGAATATCTCGTTCAACAAAAGAGGTTGGATAAACAAAAATCTCGAAATTGAGAGTTCTCAATTCTTAATCAATACTTTAAGTATTTTTCCAAAGGACACTGAAAAAGGAATTTTACATCTTAGTGGAGGAAATCAGCAAAAAGTAAGTATAGCAAAATGGATCTCACCGAATTTGAAGTGTCTTATATTAGATGAACCACTAAAAGGTGTTGATATTTATGCTAAACAACATATTTTTCAATACATTGATGAATTTTGTGCTAACGGTGGTTGTGTTATTTATTTCACGAATGATATTGAAGAAGCTAATGTGATAGGAGACAAAATATATACAATTATACAAGGTGAGTTATTGGAGGGTATACAATGACGCAATGGGCACAAACACAAGGTAGAAGATTATTTTTGGATTTTGGAGCGGTATTCCTACTTCTAGTCGTTATTGCATTTTTTTCAATGACATCGAATTCCTTCTTATCTTATAGTAATATTACTGATATTTTAAGATCGATTTCAATCGTAACATTACTGGCGATTGGAGTTACGTTTAGTTTAATCATTGATGGTTTAGATTTATCAGTTGGATCAACCGCGAGTTTAAGTACGGTTACAGCAGCTTATTGTTTAATTGTTTTTAGACAAGAGCTATTAATTACACTTTTAATTCCAATTGTTTTTGGTTTAATAGTTGGATTATTAAACGGTCTGTTTATAACGAAAGGGAAATTACCGGACTTATTAGTTACTCTTGCTATGATGTTTGTTGTAAATGGTTTACATTTAACCTTAACAAAAGGTTCATCGATCTATGAAGGAATGACAATTAATAATAAAGCAACTACAGGTCATTTTATTCCTTCGTTTTTATATCTTGGGCAAGGGTCATTTTTTAATATCCCAGTTGCAGTCATAATAATGATAATTTGTATTTTGATTACACACTTATTTTTAGAAAAGACAACTTGGGGAAGAGTATTCTTCTTTATTGGAGGAAATAAAACTGCTGCACACTTATCAGCAATACCCGTAAACAAGTATCGAGTTTATGCTTATATTATTAGTGGGCTTTTTGCATCACTTGGTGGGATTTTACTTGCTAGTCGAGTTGGTACAGGGCAAGTTTCAGCAGGTACACCATTATTAATGGATAGTATTACAGCGGCATATATAGGAATCGCTATGTTTGGAAAAGGGAAACCAAATATAATCGGAACATTTTTAGGTGCGTGCTTAATGGGGATCCTTTTAAACGGATTCACGATGCTAAACGTACCATACTATGCGCAAGATATTATTAAAGGTATTTTATTATTAATTGCAATTTTGTTAGCCAAAAAAATTAAGAATTAGCTTTCAGACTGACCGAATTCGGATTAGCGGTGAATGATAAATTGTCAAATCGAAGGACTAGTCAAATAACATAATATTTGAATACAAACCGTTATAATCTCCAAACTAATGGAGATTATTTTTTTTAAACAAAATAGTAGAATTTTAACTAAACTTGCATAGAATAAAAAACAAATATTTTCATGTTAGATTTTCTAACATCGTATTGACAGATTATCTAACATGAAATAAAATACTTATAGATGAACGAAAGGAGCATTGCTATGAATGATCAAGTAAGACGCTCAACGCCACTTTTCCCAATCGGAATAGTCATTTCGTTAACTGAATTATCTGCAAGACAAATTCGATATTATGAAGAGCATGATTTAATTCGTCCAGCTCGTACTGAAGGTAATCGTAGATTATTTTCTTTCAATGATGTCGATCGATTATTAGAGATTAAAACTTTTATAGAACAAGGCTTGAATTTAGCAGGAATTAAAGAAGTACTCAATTTAAAATCGTCAGAAAAATCCAAAGAAACAGTGGTTCAACAAGTCATTGTTGAAAAATCAATATCAGATGAACAGCTTCGAAAAATGCTTCGTCAAGAGTTATATCAAAATGGTAAATTAGGTAGAACTTCTTTACGACAAGGAGATATGTCTCGATTCTTTCATTAAGTTATTGATTAAGTCCGGATTATTCTAGCTTTTATATTTATATGGGGGGAAATATAAATGAAAAAGGAAACGATTTTAAATAGTGCCAAAGAACACAGTCTTGAATTTGTACAGTTGTTTTTCACAGATGTAGAAGGGGTATTCAAACATTTAGAACTACCAATCACGCAAATTGAAAAAATACTTAATAATGAAACTATGTTTGATGGCTCTAGTATTAATGGATTCACAAAAATTGAAGCAAGTGATATGATGCTTTTCCCAGATTTGAATACTTGGAAAGTCGACACTAACGAAAAAGTTGGACTCTTCATTTGCGATGTTTATTATCCAAATGGTACACCTTTTGAAGGTGATCCAAGAAATGTGCTTAAACGAGCAATTGAAAAAGCGACTGACAAGGGATTTACTTCTTTTAATGTAGGACCTGAACCTGAATTCTTCCTATTTAATAAGGAGGGAAATCAGTTAGTTCCAAATGACAATGGTGGATATTTTGACGTAGCCCCCCTAGATAAAACAGTTACAATACGACGTGAAATTACGAAAGCACTTCAGGCTTTAGGGTTAGAAGTTGAGGCTTTACATCACGAAGTTGCAATCGGTCAACATGAGATTGATTGGAAGTACGCACCAGGATTACAAACAGCTGATAATATTCAGCTATTTAAATATACTGTTAAAACAATTGCTGAAAAAAATGGTTTAGTTGCTACATTCATGCCAAAACCAATTTTTGGAGAAAATGGCTCAGGTATGCATTGTCATATGAGTCTAGGAAATGATAATGGTAATGCCTTTTATGATCAGCATGATTCAATTGGATTATCTGAAACAGCACGACAATTTATTGCAGGTGTACTAACACATGCTCGTGCAAATGCTTCAGTTACAAATCCAACAGTTAATTCATATAAGCGTTTAGTTCCAGGCTATGAAGCACCAGTTTATGTAGCTTGGTCACAAAGTAATCGTACATGTACAATTCGTATACCTGCTGCTAGAGGTGCAGGTACAAGAATCGAAGTACGAAATCCAGACCCATCTGCAAATCCTTATTTAGCTTTAGCTGTTTTATTATCTGCAGGCTTGGATGGTATTGAAAGAAAATTAACACCTCCAGTCGAACGAAGTGAAAACCTGTATTTGATGGATGACGTAACTAGAAAAGCAGAAGGTATTGAAACATTGCCTGGAAGTTTACTTGAAGCAGTTACAGAACTTGAAAACAGTGAATTCCTGCAGCAAGTATTAGGGAAACACGTATTTTATTCATTCCTTCAAAATAAAAAAGAAGAATGGGATGCATATCGATTACGTGTATCAGAATGGGAAAAAGAAACATATTTAAACTGCTAATCACTAAACTTAAAATAAAAAAATAGAAAAGTGGAAGTAGGTTATCTCTACTTTTCTATTTTAAAGTGTGTTAGACTAATTTTGTTTGTTGCATACGAAAGGGGAACTTTTATAATGGCTAAGTTTACAAAAGAAGATATTTTCCGTATTTCAAAAGAACAAAACGTAAAGTACATACGTCTACAATTTACGGATTTACTAGGAATTATCAAAAACGTTGAAATTCCAGTAAGTCAGCTTGAAAAAGCTTTAGACAATAAAATGATGTTTGACGGTTCTTCAATCGAAGGATTCGTTCGTATCGAAGAATCAGATATGTATTTATTCCCTGATTTAGACACTTGGGTAGTATTCCCATGGACTGCTGAAAAAGGAAAAGTAGCTCGTTTAATCTGTGATATTTACAATGCAGATGGCACTCCATTTGAAGGAGATCCTCGTAATAACTTAAAACGTATGTTAAAAGAAATGGAAGCTCTAGGCTTCACAGATTTCAACTTAGGGCCTGAGCCAGAATTCTTCTTATTTAAATTAGATGAAAAAGGCGAACCAACTCTTGAGTTGAATGATAAAGGTGGTTACTTCGACTTAGCACCAACTGATTTAGGTGAAAACTGCCGTCGTGATATCGTTCTTGAACTTGAAGAAATGGGCTTTGAAATCGAAGCATCTCACCACGAAGTAGCTCCAGGACAACATGAAATTGATTTCAAATATGCTGGTGCAATTAAAGCTTGTGATGACATTCAAACATTTAAATTAGTTGTAAAAACAATCGCTCGTAAACACGGTTTACACGCTACATTCATGCCAAAACCATTATTTGGTGTAAACGGTTCAGGTATGCACTGTAACTTATCATTATTTACAAATGGTAAAAACGCATTCTACGATGAGACTGGTGAATTAGGTTTAAGTGAAACTGCTCGTCACTTCATCGCAGGGATCTTAAAACATGCTCCAAACTTTACAGCTGTTACAAACCCAACTGTAAACTCATACAAACGTTTAGTACCTGGCTATGAAGCGCCATGTTACGTTGCTTGGTCTGCAAGAAACCGTAGTCCACTAATTCGTATTCCTGCATCTCGTGGCTTAAGCACACGTGTAGAAGTACGTTCAGTTGACCCAGCTGCAAATCCATACTTAGCATTATCAGTATTATTGGCAGCAGGTTTAGACGGAATCAAAAATAAATTAGAAGCTCCAGCTCCAGTAGACCGTAACATCTACGTTATGTCTAAAGAAGAGCGCGAAGAAGTTGGAATCATCGATTTACCAGCAACTTTAGCAGCTGCACTAGATCTATTAAAAACTGACGAAGTAATCGTTGGTGCTCTTGGATCACACTTATTCGAACACTTTGTAGAAGCAAAAGAAATCGAATGGGATATCTTCCGTACTCAAGTTCACCCTTGGGAAAGAGATCAATACATGTCAGTATATTAATCAAATCAACCCTTGACGCTATTGGCGTTGAGGGTTTTTTTATTTATGAGCAGTTTGTTGGTTTCATATTAATTAAATTACTCATGAATCTCCCAAATTAACTGCAAGATGATTCAGGCGAGCGGTTCAGCAGACCTTTAGGGTTTGCTTGGTAACGAAGGCTTACACCCGAAGAGCAAACCACATCCGTTATCACGGATGGATATGTTTGATACGTTAAAAGATAAATTGAATGTTCACATTTAATTCTTAAATAATTAACTCTTAAGTATATATAAATATGATAAACTATTAGAAAATAATAATAAAAATTATGATTACGTTGTATTTACGAAAATTAGAATATGATATTCGGACTAGTACGAATCAAGTGGTGTGATATAACCCAATTTTAGATGTGATTGTGATTATAAAAATCATTGAAGTATATCGATCGTTAAAAATGTTATTAGAATCTCTGGAGTAGTAGTAACAAAAGATGTTTAAGTAAATATAAATGTGGTTGTACTATTGAAAGGGCAATTATAGCAACTTATATAATATTACGATATAAGAAGGTAATAGAAAGAAGTGAACAATTTGATTCTAGTCACAGGTGCAAATGGTACTGTAGGTAAAGAAGTTGTGAGAGAACTACTAAAGGTAAATGCTAATTTTAAAATATCCACAAGTAAAAAAAATACTAGTAATGTTTATTTAAACTTTGAAGATCCAAAATCAATTAGACCTGCTTTTCAAGGAATAACTAAGCTTTTTTTAATACGTCCTCCACATCTTGCGGATAAGAAATATTTTGAACCAGTTATTGAAATTGCAAAAGAAGTAGGGATTGAACAGATTGTTTTTTGTCTTTATTAGGTGCTGATAAAAATAAAGTAGTTCCGCATTCCAAGATAGAGGAATTAATTATCAACTCGGGGATACCTTATACATTTTTAAGACCTAGTTTTTTCATGCAGAATTTATTAAATCAACATGTTGAAGAACTGGTAAAGGAAAATATTATTTTTGTACCAGCGGGTAAAGGGAAAACGAGTTTTATCGATACAAGGGATATCGGTGTGGTGGCTGCAAAAGCATTAACCGAAAATGGTCATAGGTTCAAATCTTATTCGTTAACAGGAAATGAAGCTATTAGTTATTTTGAAGTGGCTGAGATCTTATCGAAGCACCTACGAAAAGACATAATATATACAAATCCAAGTATTTTAACCTTTTGGAGAAAAATGAGAAAAAAAGGGTTAGCTCGCGATTTTATTATAGTTATGATCGGTATATACACAACCGCAAAATTAGGACTTGCAAAAAAAATAACAACAGATTTAGAGAATTTATTAGGGAGGGAACCAATTAAGTTTGAACAATTTGTTATAGACAATTTAGACTCGCTTAAATGATTGAATTGTATTTAAACTAGTAAATGAATTTAATTTTTTAATTTGGTAGAAGTTAATTTCAAAGTATTTAATCTACCGGTTCTATTTATACTTAATATTGAAATTTCGTTATGTTGGTTGGTAACTCACAAAATTTCCATATCCTGATTTATTTTAAATAGTTCTAAAGAAAAAAAGTTTAGTGCACTTCGACATATAGATGAAACTCGCAAATAGAAGAGCTTATTCTTATACCAGAAGAATAAGTTCTTTTTGTTCGAAACAAAAGAAGATTTACGTAGCGTAAATCTTCTTTTTTTACTTTAAGTTAGTAGCTTACATTCAGTACAACATTACTAACAGTATATTTACTATTGTTATAGTATCCTTTTGTATTTGCGTCTTTTATAAACTTTAATGTAAACTTGGGACCTGATTCATAACTATCACCATATAAATAAGAAACATTTGTATCTACCAATCTTGTAATTGTCGTAGTTGTTTCATATGCTGAAAATATATCCGAAGAATCTCGAATCGTCGAATAGTAAGGTGTTGTAATTAATGATTTAGATGATGTGATTGATTTCGTGCTCGTATTATAACTATCACCAGTTGTTAAATAACTTACTTTTACATTATTTGCCGTAAACGATGCAGCAGTTCCGTAAGTTGCATTTGTTGAGTCTACTATGAAAACACCGTGTTCACCATACACTTTGCCAGTAGTACCGTTCAAATAAAGTGCTGTGTTTTCGTCAATTCCATAACCAACCTTTTGACCTAAGTCTCTTTCAGCTAAAAGAATTCGACCTATGCGACCTCTAGCATCGAAATGTGTATCAATTGCAGCATTTACAAAACCGAAACCTGTTGTATATCCACCATTATCCGGGTATTGAGAATCAGCTAGTGAGATGTCACTGATTTTCTTTGACAATAAACGATTGTAATATAAGTATCCGTAACTAACACCTTCCCCATAAGTTTTCGGACTTTGTACAGCAGTTCCAGCACTTGTTCCTGAAATAATAGCTCCAGCTGCTGCTCTTTGTTGGATTGCTGCAAAAAGTGGGGTAGGCGTTCCATCGTCTTTTAGTAAACTTCTTACATGACGGGACTGATCACCACCATTAAAGAATATAACGTCTGCGGTGTTGATTAGATCTATATTACTTTGCTTATAAGCTTCAGTTGTATAGTTATCAACTGCTACAGGAATAAATACTGGTGTAAAACCATATTTAGTAAATAAATTTTTATACGATAAGTGACCTGTTATATCATTGGTGTATGCGTCTAATGCTGTTGCGTAGTCAGCAGCTGCACTACATACAATTGCAACTACTGGATTAGTTTTGCCGGTTGCAGCTTTTAGTGCATTGTAAATTTCGGCATTACTATCATCAATTGCACCACCCATTAAAAATACTTTTGGTGCAGCTGCAGCTTCAACACTTTTTTCAGCTCGTAAGAAAGAAGTTCCAAAAACTAACGAAAATACTAAAACTAATGATAATACGATTGAAAACTTAAACTTGTAATTCAACTTCATCATTAATACCTCCTGAAATGTGTTATTCAAAAGTGCCTTTTACAACCGGAATACCTTCTTCAACCATCTTTTTCCCAAGTGCAATTACTGTTTCAATTTCTAAAGTATTCTGATTCAATATGACAATATCAGCATCATTACCAGGTTTTATATTACCTTTGTTTGGTAGTTTTAGTACTTGTGCAGGGTTTGAAGTAATGACTTGTAATGCTACTTCTAATGGAATTCCTTCATCAATTACTCCATCTCTTACTTCTTGATATAATGATGAAACTTTTCCTATTTGAAGTCCCAAATAGTCTCCATTTGTATCAAAAAAAGGAAGACTTGCCTGACCATCGGATGAAAAAGTTATGTTCTCGATCTGAACCCCTTCTTCAAGCATAACTCGTAGTCCCTTGCTACACTTTACTTCGCCTTCCTCCAAAAACTGAGGGATTGTGCTAGTAGTAAAATCTACAAAACCACCTTTAAGTGCATAATCAATACCAGCTTTAAACAATTCTTCATTTCGATTAATATGAGTCGGGTGGAACTGACGAATTGGAATATTCGTCTGTTCAACTAGTTGATGTAGAAGTGAAAGTTGATCTTTGCCATCACCGACATGAATTTCTAAGATGCCAGCCTTTCCAGATAAAATGCCTCCATTTCGTGCAGCAGATGCAATCTTTGCAAGTTCTTCAATAGTTGGTTCTGAGGAACGGTGGTCTGCAATAGCAATTTCACCAACTCCAATAATTTTATCAATTAGAATAATATCACTTTGAATTGATTCTGTTAGTGTCTTTACAGGGATTTGATAAGAACCAGTGTGAATATAACAAGTAATCCCTTCTTCTTCTAAACCACGTGCTTTTGCAAGCAAATTCTCCATTGTTCTTGTTGTACCGTCTGTACCTAATACACCAACTACTGTAGTAACACCAGCAGTAGTAACATTAGTAAGCATTAGTTCTGGAGTGCGTGTTTTATATCCGCCTTCCCCACCACCTCCAATGATATGTACATGTGAATCAATAAAACCTGGTACAACAAAAGAGTTGGAGGCATCTATGACATCGCAAGAAGGAAAGTCAGGTGGAATAGTAATTTGATTTGCTATCATTTCAATTTTTCCACCTGCTAAAAGTATATCTTTTCTGCCAATAGAGTGTGGTGTGTATACTTGACCGTTTTTTATTAAGGTTAACAACTTTTTTCTCCTCCTAAATCCTTTGTTATTTCATTAAAATGGACCGTAGTTCATTAAATGTGCGATTACAACAGCAATTAAACCAATAATATATTGAACAAATACTAATGGGAAAATCCATTTCGCCCATTTTGTCCAAGGTATACCTGAGATTGCTAAACCTGCCATTAAAGTTCCTGCTGTTGGGAAAATAATATTACCAATACCATCAGCAAAAGAGAAAGATAGAACAGCAGTTTGTCGTGTAATTCCTAGTAGATCAGCAAGCGGAGCCATAATTGGCATTGTTAACATGGCATGACCGCTACCTGAAGCTAAAATAAAGTGTATAGCTGCTTGGAAATTATACATCCCAATTACACTTAAAGAAGCAGGGATATGTTTAATCACTTCAGATACTCCGTGAAGCATTGAATCAACGATATGTCCTTGATTTAAAACAACTAGAATCGCACGGGAAACACCTATAATAAGAGCACCACTAATTAAAGAAGCAGATCCTTGTGTAAATGATTTAACAACGTCATCAATTGATAATTTTCCAATTATTCCAATTGCAATCGTTAAGATAATAAATAAAGAAGCAATCTCAGTAATATACCATTGATATTTAATAACTCCAAAAGCTAAAATAATATAATTTATAAGAAACGCAGTTAAAATCCATTTATGTCTAGAAGATAATTTAGCTTTAGAAGTTAATAGATCATTAGTTTGTTCAATTGAATATTTCCCATAGAATCCTATGTTAGGATTTTTCTTTACTTTCATAGCATATCGATAAATGAAAATAACTGATATTAAATAAACAACTACAAATAAGACAAGTCTAAAGCCCATACCAGAAAATGTAGGAAGTTCTGCTATTCCTTGAGCTATACCAACTGTAAACGGATTCATAATCGCTGTTGTAAAACCTGCTGACGCTCCAACTAATACGATTGCAGTTCCTGTCATAGTGTCAAATCCTAAAGCAAGTGCTAATGGAACCAGAAGTGGAATATAAGCTAAAGTTTCTTCAGCCATTCCCATTAAGGAACCTCCAACTGCAAAGAACAGCATCATAATAGGAATTAATAACTTTTCTCTAGTTGCAAGTTTTCTAGCCATTGTTGAGATTAACACTTCAATTGTGCCAGTAGCACTTAATACACCAAAAAATCCTCCAATAATTAAAACGAAGAAAATGATATTGCCTGCTTCTACCATACCCGAATGAATGGCTTTTACCATATCGAAGAGACCAACTGGTGTAGCAGCGATTGATTTAAATGAATTCGGATCGACTGATGAATGTCCGTCAACGTCGATATGGGCGTATTCCCCAGTAGGTAATACGTAAGTAAGAGCTGTCGCGATTAATAGAATTACTAAAAGTAATGCAAAAACATTAATTTTACGTTCTTTCATAACTTTTGTCTTAGGTGTCATTTTATTTGCGTGAATTTGTGACATAGGTTCATCTCCTTTTAATGATAAGTAGCTAATTAATACTAATAGAAATTGATCATTAAAACGCTTCCATATATTCCCTCCCCAAATTTAAATTCTCAAAATCTATTAAAATGGCTATAACATTCTATAAGCAAGTAGCGTGCCAATTTTAAATGTCTTATTTTTAAGAAAATTTGATAGATTCTTCAGATTAATTGGTTCTTTTTGGTTTATTTGGTGCTATAATAAAACCAATTTTATCAAATATGGAGAGAAATTAGAGATGAAAAATTCATTAACATTGATAACAGGCAGTTCAAAAACAAGACAAGCTTTGTCTAATCAACTAACGCAATTGCTAGAAGAATACATAACGATTAACTCTTATGCAATTGATGAGGGAGAACATAAAGTATTTCAAGATGAAATAATACTTTTTTCGTCGGAGGCAGTAAAAATTGAAACGGAAAAATTTGCACAATTAAGTGCTAAACAAATCATAGTTGGGAAAAGAACACTTAATCATGAAAATGTAGACAAATTATTGAGAATTGAGGAGGGGACAAAAGTTCTTGTAGTTAATGATGATTTTCATTCAACAGTTGAACTTATTCAGTCTTTGTACCAATTGGGGATTCATCATTTGGAGTATGTACCATTTAAAAGTGATCAACTATATTATCCAGATATAAATCTTTCTGTTTCACCAGGTGAAACTCACTTAAGTCCGTCATATATAAAACATGTATTGGATATCGGCGTAAGACTTTTTGATATCTCTACAATTTTACACATTGTAGAATATTTTCAATTTAACGATAATATAGCAACATTAATTTCAGAAAAGTATTTACGCAATATTATTGACTTACATAGAGAACTTTTCAATGCAGAGCAAAGTGTAAAGAAAGTAAATAGACATATCCAAAGTGTTGTAAATACGGTTGATGATGGAATTTTAGCAATTGATGGATATAAAAGAATAACTGTGCTAAATGATCGGATTATTAAGTTGTTTAAATTAACTAAAAGTAACTATGAAGGTAAGCATATAGAAGAGATTATTAAGGAACAAAATATAAGAGACTTTATTTTAAATGGTACAGATGAATCTAAATTTTTTTCAATTGACAATATAGATAATGTTATCTATCGGACGTATAGTCATGAAGATGACAGGATCGTTGCTACTTTTAAGAGTGTTAATCAAGCATTTGAAATAGAAAAAACAGCGCAGAGAGAGTTTAGAAAGCAGGGCTTTTATGCAAGATATGACTTTGCGGATATTATTGGAGAGGATGACACAATTTTAGAATGTAAACGAATAGCAACAAAACTTGCAAAAGCTGAGCATCCTATTTTAATTCAAGGTGAAACAGGTACAGGTAAAGAACTTTTTGCACATGCAATCCATAAACAATCAAACAGGAAAAACGGCCCTTTTTTAGCCATTAATTGTAGTGCTTTTACTGAAAGTTTACTAGAAAGTGAATTGTTTGGTTATGAAGATGGTACGTTTACTGGGGCAAAAAAAGGTGGGAAACAAGGTCTTTTTGAAATTGCTGATGGGGGAACGATTTTCTTAGATGAGATAGGTGACATCAGTTTAAATGTTCAATCACATTTACTTCGTGTTCTTCAAGAACAAGAAATTCGTAGAATAGGTGGTAGAAAAATCATTCCTATTAATGTTCGCATCATTGCTGCAACTAACAAAGACATCCATTATAAAATCTCAGACAACTCATTCCGATCCGATTTGTATTACAGATTAAATGTCTTAAATCTTTTTATTCCACCGTTACGCTTAAGAAGAACAGACATACCATTGCTTGTTCAACACTTTATCTCTATAAGTGGAAAAGGCGTTTCGATTGAGGAAGAAGCTTTAAATGAATTAATGGGTTTAAATTGGTTAGGTAATATTAGGGAATTGAAATCAGTTATTGATTATATGCTTACTGTTTGTGAGGGAAATACGATTTCTCAAAACGACTTTCCTCATTATAACTATACAGAGAACAGCGAACACCCAAAAAGAGATCAAAATCAATTTGAACTTCCTACAAGTGTTCTTGAAATTGAAGAATCTATTACAATTCTTGAAACGATAAAAAACTGTAATGATTTAGGTAAAGCAGCAAGTAGGGATCTTATATCCAGCTCGAGTGAGGAAAAAGGAAGATACCTATCTCCACAGCAAATTAGACTTCGATTAGAAATTATGGGGAATAAGGGCTTGATAACGAAAGGGAGAGGAAGAGCAGGTACGAAGATTACTACTAATGGAATGGAATACTTGCATTTTCTAAAAGCTAACATACAAAATAAACATCTTTAAGATCTGTAAATAATACATATCTATTTGGTTAGAATTGGTTGTATTTATTCACCCAAAACTAGTTTTTAAATGGAATAAATAGTCTTGAAACCTTGTCTAGTCAAACTACTTATTTTTGGTATAAAACTTGCTTATATTCAGAAGTAAGCTAAAAAATAAGTAAAGGGGTTAAGAAATGAGAAAAAAATTTATTGCATTATTGGTTAGTTTTATTTTAACGTTTTCAGTTTCAGGGTTATCTTATGTAAGAGCTCAAAGTTCACAAGAAGATATTCAAGGAAACCTTGTTATTGTTGGCGGTGGGTTAGGTTCTTCGAATAAAGTAGTGTATGAAAAATTTATTGAATTAGCCGGATCTAAAAAGGCTAAAATTGGCATTATTCCTGCTGCTAGCGGTAAATTAAAATCTTCTATAGATTTTAGACAGGATTTAATAAATTATGGTGTAAGTCCAGAATCAGTAGAGATTTTACCTTTATCAAATCATGATTTTTCTGATACAGATGAAAATGAGTCTAATTGGAAGGATCATGCTAATAGTTCAGAAATTGCAAAGGAAATAAGAGGGCTGACTGCTATTTGGTTCGTTGGTGGAGACCAACAACGTATAGTTGATACATTACGATCAGAAGGTAAAGATTCAATAGTCTTGCAAGAAATCTGGGGTATCTATCGAAATGGTGCAGTTATTGGTGGGACGAGCGCTGGAGCTGCAATAATGAGCAACACGATGATAACAGGCGGAGATAGCCTTGGTGCATTAAAGGGATATTATGAAAAAAATCATAACCAAGGAGAAGGTAAAGAGTATGAACCTCTGTCAGTTGAAAAAGGACTAGGTTTCTTTCAAAATGGTTTAGTTGATCAGCATATGGATGAAAGAGCTCGTTTCGCTAGATTAGCAATTACAGCAATCCAGTATGAAAATAATGGGAATCTTGCTTATGGAATTGACGAAGACACTGCAATGGTTGTTAGCAACAAAGAAAAAGCCATAGAAGTAATAGGACGCAGTGGTGTATCTGTTATTGATGTAAATGAAGCAAAAAGAAACGGAAATTTAGAAAATATTAAAATTAACTACTTAGCTCAAGGTGACAAGATCCATTTTGATACTAATACGATTGATTTTTCTAAAAATAAATATGAAACAAAAGGATATGAGTATTACTCTTTTAAAGCATTACCAAATACAGGGTTACTAACACCTTATGGAAAGTTAAAAGATTATTTAGCTTACTCGCTTGTTGATAACGAATCGTCACAGGAAGTAAAATCATATTTATATGATAAAGAAGGCAGAGGGTACGAAATCGTTTTCCGAAAATCAAAGGATACAAATGGTTACTGGAATTATACTGATGGACAAAAAGATGATTATTCGATTCAAAATGTAACAATGGATATTCATCCTAGAAAATTAGTCTTTAGTGAACAAGATTCGGAAATTGACATTGACTATAAGAAGTCAGATTTTAAAGTATCCAATCAGGCTAGCGAAGAACCGATAAAAGGGAATTTAGTCATTGTCGGTGGAGCGTTGGGAAGTAGTAATAGTGCAGTTTATAATAAATTGATTGAACTTGCAGGAGGACCTGAAAATGCAAAAGTAGGAATCATCCCTGCGGCTAGTACAAAACTGACTTCTTCGAATGATTTTACAAAAGATTTAATTAAATACGGAGTTAAAAAAGATTCTATTGAGATTTTACCAATTTCTAATCATGATTTTAAAGGTACTCCAGTAGACGAAAAGCAATGGATTAACAATATGAATGATGACCAGTTGGTTAAAAAGATTAGTAAATTAAATTGTATTTGGTTTGTTGGTGGGGACCAGACTTTAATTACTTCATCTTTATTAAATGAAAATGGTTCAAATTCAAAAGTTTTAGATGCCATCTGGAAGATTTATAAAAATGGTGCTGTTATAGGTGGAACAAGTGCAGGTGCAGCTATTATGAGCAATACGATGATAGCTGGAGGTGACAGTTATTGTGCTTTAAGATATGGATTTACAAAGTTTTATGATGATATGGAACAACAGGAAGGTGGACCAGTTTACCTAGAAAAAGGATTGAATTTCTTTCAAGATGGAATTGTCGATCAACATTTTGATAAGAAAGCTAGATTAGGACGTTTAATTGTTACAGCAAATGAAAAAGGAAAGAAAAATCAATTAGCATATGGGGTTGATGAAGACACGGCTATGGTTGTAAATAATAAAAAACATCAAGTCGATGTAGTTGGACGTGGAGGATTAACTGTTATTGATTTATCGAAAGTAAAAACAAGTAAAAATATGCCAAACAAGTATAAAAATGTTATAGTTTCAGTTATTTCGCCTGGAGATCATGTTAATTTATTAACGAATGAGGTAAGCGTAAGTAACTTAAAGTCATCAACAAAAGGATTTGAATATTATGACTCAAAAGTAGCCCCTTACACAGGAGTATTTTCTCCGCATGGATTGCTAAAAAATTTTTTAGCATATAATTTAGTTGATAATGCTCAAACAAAAGAAGTACATAGCTATAGTTTTAATGATGATAAAGGATTTGAACTATCATTTAGAAAAACAGCTGAAACGAATGGTTACTGGACTTACAAGGATGGTCAAAAAGATGATTATAGTGTGGTAAATGTTTCGTTAGATATTAAACCGATAAATGTAGTCATACGATAGGACTTACTGAATATTGTATTGCCTAAAAAAGAGTATTTAATAAAGTACTCTTTTTTTCATACTAAAGAATAAAATTAAACATATATATTGGTAGAGTACAAGTATAGGGAGGTACGAATGTGAGCTCAATTCTTACATTTATTTTCGCATTAATGCTATTTTCATTGTCTGGGATCTTATTTCCAATAGATCTTAAATGGTATAGCAAGTTGAAAAAACCTGTATGGACTCCACCTAGTAAATTATTTGGAATCGTATGGGGAGTGCTCTATGTATTAATTGCACTGTCACTCTCTATAGTACAGTACAAAGTTGGTCTAAAAAATACCTCAGTTACTTATTTGCTTATTTGGATCATAAATTATATAAGTAACCAGGCATTTAGTTATTTTCAATTTAAATTAATGAGACTTGATTTAGCAGCATTAGATTGTTTAATTGTAGCAGTTACAGCGGTTTTATTAATCATTTTAACGATACCCTATTCGATGTTAGCCGCTGTATTATTAATTCCATATGCTGTATGGACTATCTTTGCAACCTATCTATCCTTTAATCTGTATTATTTAAATAAATAATACGTTTATCAAATTTTAAATTACATAGTAGAGAGATTTTGAAAATTTGTCCCAAAGATCTCCCATTTGTTCCTCAAAAAAGAAATAAATTTAGCGATAAAAAAACACCCCGAAACATGTTACTTGGCCTAACATTTTCGGGGCATTACTTTTTTTACACATACTCAATTAATTTGGTATTTCAGTATCTTGATAAATCACTGTTTCTTGATAGTACTTTACAGAAAACTAAATGAAGACCGCTCTTTTTATAGAAATTAAAATGTAAAGTGATATTTGAGTGCTCTTCTTTGCTAAATAGCTTGTAGATCTGTTTATTATTAGAATTTTATAAAGAGGAGTATAGTAGATGGAAAAACGAATGGTTTCGTCTGAAAATAGGATTGACATATTAGATGCAATTCGTGGATTTGCTTTATATGGAATTTTTACTATAAACATCGCTTCATTTACAATTGGTGGTCCACCTGGATTTGTTAAAAGTAGCAATGAAATTGATAATTGGATGACCACAATTTTACTATTACTAGTTGAATCAAAATTTTTTACTCTTTTTTCTTTCTTATTTGGAGTGGGGTTTTCAATCCAACTAATAAATGCGAATAAAAAAAATAAATTATTCATCCCACAATTTACTCGTAGATTATTTGGATTATTTTTATTTGGATTAGCACATATTTATTTTTTATGGGATGGTGATATTTTATTACTTTATGCACTTGTAGGGGGGATCTTACTTTTATTTAGGAATTCTAGTGAAAAAAAACTTATTAAATGGGTAGGTGGGCTATTAATCATTCCTATTTGTTTACTTACAGTAGTAATGATTGGAATTACAGTGCTGAGAAATATACCAGAATATGGAATTCAAATACATCATATTGATGTTTCCTTTCTGAATGAATTTAGGAAAGGACAAATTGCGTCCAATAACCCTTTAACAACTAGTTCTTTTTTTCAAACAGCTAAAGAACGAATAGTAGGTTATATTGAAATTTTCCCTCTACTATTTTCAAGAATCCCCTCGGTATTATCTATGTTTTTATTAGGTTATTTTGTAGGGAAGAAAGGATACATTTATAATATAGAAAACAATACACAACTTTTTTCCAAAATTGCAAAATGGGGTTTAATCATTGGTTTATCTTTAAATTCCATTATTATTTTTATGTTTGAAATGCTTCCTCCGTTATCAAGTGTAATTGTTTTGTTTTTCAACCAATACTTGACAGGTCCAATATTATCATTAAGTTTTGCAACATGTTTTATCCTATTATTTAAAAATAAGCGTTTTAATAAATTATTAAAAAACTTTGAGTATACAGGACGATTAGCTCTTTCAAATTATATTTTCCAATCTATAATATATTCTATTTTATTCTATGGTTACGGTTTAGGTTTATATGGGAAAATAAGTACTTGGCAAGCAATTGCTATTACGTTTGTCATTTATACGATTCAGATTTACTTAAGTAAACTTTGGTTAAAATATTTTAGAATAGGACTGTTAGAATGGTTATGGAGAGTAACAACGAAACTAGAAATTTTACCCATAAAAAGATAAATATTAATATTAAATTTAAAAACTCCCTTATTTGATGGATCAACTTGTTAAATAAGGGAGTTTTTGTCTTTTTTTGTAATTTGAAAAGAAGATATTTTTAAAGTTTATATCCAAGTTATCATTCCTAATTTTTCGCTTAAAAAATGTAATCTAATTTACCTAAAAAATTAAGTCAAAGTACAGCTTATATTTTACTGCCCAAAATAGAAAAGAGGCTGATTAACCATATTTTTAATATATTGAACAAAATAGTCAGTAACCAGATGAAATCATCCATTGTTGGAAAATATATACATTAAATATCGGTAAAGTCCTGTCCTTTTTTGACCAGAAACCGCTGCTAAAGGAAAGATGCAAAGTTTGTAATATCAAAAAAGAAAATAAAATTGAATCATCTGAAATTTATAACAATATTAAATTTAGATTTTATACTTGATTCATGTAGGACTACGGTGTATATTAATTGACATATCAATGATTGACCCCTCAACTATTGATAGTCAATAATTAGTAACTTGTAATAAAATTTCATCATATTTTTTTGGAGGTAGCGCGTGCCTAATACAAAAGAAACAAAAGTACTATCACTATTAAAAGAATTAAAAGTTCAAATTGAAACAACATTTGAAAAGTGTATGGGTATTAGTCAATCGCGATTAGAAATTTTGAATCAATTGTTTGAGTACGGTGAAGTTAGTCAATCCCAGCTTCAAAAAACATTAAAGATTGATAGTGCTGCTATTACTAGACATTTAAAACAACTTGAGTTAAATGGAAAGATCACTAGAAGAAAGTGTGAGACTGATAACAGAATAACCTTAGTTAGATTAACGCAAATGGGACAAGATCAAATGTCTAGTTTATGGAAGGAAAAAGTAGAGTTTGTAGAGAACATGCTTATTGGCTTTTCCGAAGAAGAAATTGACTTAACGCTTGAATATTTAAACCGTATACAAATAAATATGAACCAAATTAATTCTAGCCGCGATAACTAAATAATACTTAAAAATTAGTAAAGAGGAGAATGCAACAATGACTACGACAACATTAACTAATAATTTTAACGAAATTTTAAAAGGAAGACGCTCAATCCGCAAATATGATCCAAATGTTAAAATCCCAATGGAAGAAATGCATGAAATTATAGAAACAGCTACATTAGCTCCTTCTTCAGTAAACATGCAACCGTGGAGATTTTTAGTAATTGAAAGTGATGAAGCAAAAGCTACATTAGCTCCATTAGCTAGATTCAATCAATCACAAGTTGAAACTTCTTCTGCGATGATTGCACTATTTGGGGACTTAAATAATTTTGATAATGCTGAAGAAATATATGGTCGTGCAGTTGAATTAGGTTATATGCCAGCAGACGTTAAAGAGAAGCAACTAGAAACACTTAGTGGTTTCTTTGCAAACAGTACCACAGAGCAAATGAAAGATACTGTTTTAATTGATGGTGGATTGGTAGCAATGCAATTTATGCTAACTGCTCGTGCGTATGGTTATGACACTTGTCCAATTGGTGGCTTCGAAAAAGACAAAATTGCAGAAGCATTCGGTATGGATAAAGACCGATATGTTCCTGTTATGTTGATATCAATAGGTAAAGCTGTTGATGCAGGATATCAATCTGTGCGTTTACCAGTTGAACGTGTAGCAGAGTGGAAATAAAAATATAAAAAAAACAGTGAAAAGAAGGTAAATATTATGATTATTATTCATGCGAAAATGACAATTGATTCAGCAAAAGAAACGAAATTTTTAGAGGAAATGACTTCGTTATTAGAATTATCAAGAGCAGAAGAAGGTAATATTTCATACGATTTGACAAAACAAACGGATAGCGAAAATGAATACATGATGGTCGAAATTTGGCAAGATTTAAATGCTGTAAATGCACATAATACAAGCGCTCATTTTACAGCGTTTGCTGAAAAAGCTTCAGATTACCTTTCAGCGCCAATTCAAATAAATCTTTTTGAAGCAAATAAAATAAAGTAATTTATCAAAAATGGAATAGTGTTTAGAAAATATACCAGGCGAAAAAAACATATTTGAAACGTTTAAAAATTAATCTATAAGAGCCTGTAAAGAATTAGTTCATATAATAAATGAAACCTATCTTAATCCTTGTGGTAAGATAGGTTTTTTTCTTCTCAAAAAATAACTTAGTAAGAGTAGAACATTAGTGGACTTGAATTTCATCTTAAGTCATTACCTAGTAGGATTTAGATTCATGTTGCTTTTTGAATTCTTACATACATAGAATTATTATAGCCGATACTAAAATTATGGTGTAATTTACATCATAAACTTCGATGTGGGGGTAAACTTATATGAATATTCGTGAAGGTTTAATTCCAACAGTTTTAGGTTCTGCTGTAACAGCTACTGGTTATGCATTAAAACAAAAACGAGGAACGAATAAAATGATCGCCAATACAGTTTTTGGTTTTGGTTTAGCCCATATTGTATTAGGTGCCATTGACTTAGTTGAACATCGAAGTTAGATTGAAAAAAGAGAGTGTTAATTTTTAAACACTCTCTTTTTCAATCTTATATTTATCAGCATTTTTACTGGCCAAATTTTTTAGGTTAATAAAGATGAAAGCATTTTGTGACACCCTCATATCTTCTTTTTAGTAATTAGTAGTTTTCGCTACTTCTGTATTATTAGGTTCAGATACACGAGTTAAAAAGAAAATACCAATAACAAATAGAATAATTAGACTAAATACACCCATATTAGAACGGCCTGTAATTTGAGCTGTCAAACCGACTATTAATGGTCCCATGATCGATGCAAATTTACCGAAAATATTATAGAAGCCAAAAAACTCATTTGATTTTTCTTTAGGTACAAGTTTTGCGTAATATGACCGACTTAATGCTTGGATTCCGCCTTGAGATGTGGCAACAAGCATAGCCAAAATCCAAAAGTCTAAAGTAGAATTTAAAAAGTAAGCATATATACAAACAATCATATAAATAATGATTCCAACATAAAGCATAATTTTACCTGAAAATTTATCAGCAAGTTTTCCGTAAATAATTGCAAATGGAGCAGCAACGACCTGTGTGACAAACAAAATAATTAATAGATTTGTTGAACTGATTCCAAGGTCAGTTCCATAAGCTGTTGACATTGTAATGATCGTTCCAACGCCATCAATATAAAAGAAATATGCCAGTAAAAATATAAATAAAGCACGATATTGTCGGATATTTTTAAAGGTTTTTCCTAGCCGTTTAAAGCTACTTAATACAGGATTTTGTACAGGTTCAATAAAATAATTTTGACGAACGTTTCGTAACAAAGGAATAGTAAAAATGCCCCACCAGACAGCAGTTATAAGAAAGGCAATTTGACTTGCAAGAGTTGTTGAAATTGAAATTATCTCCTTTTGAGCTAATACGATTATTGCAATACTAATGATAAATGGAATTGTACTACCTATATATCCAAAACCAAAGCCTCGAGCGGATACCTTATTCATTCGTTCTTCTGACGTTACATCTACTAAAAAAGCGTCATAAAATACATTCGCACCAGCAAAGCCAATAGCTGTAATCGTGTAACAAATCAATAGTAAAAGCCAGTTATCATTAGGAATAAATGCAAGTAGTGCAGTAAAAGAAACACCGAGAGTAAAGAAGAAAGAAAATAGCTTCTTTTTAAATCCTTTATAGTCGGCAATTGTTCCAAGGATTGGACTTAACATAGCTAATGTGAATGTAGAAATTGCGATTGTATAACCCAAATAAGCAGTAGAATCAGAGGCACTTATTCCGGCTTTTGTAGCAGAAGCTTTATAAAAAAGAGGGAATACGGCAGTGCTAATAATAATAGAATAAGCTGAATTGGCCCAATCGTAGAAAATCCAACTATTTTCTTGCTTCGTAAAACTCTTCATGAGTTTTTTCCTCCTAATGATTAGTAACTGCTATTTATAGATTAGATACTACTAATATTTTATTTATCCTCTACAGCTTTCAGTATATTATCTAAAAATTCCCTGTATAAGTAGTGGACAAGAGGAGAATCCTTAAGATTTTTGGACACCGGGCTAAAGAAAAACACGAAAAAGGTAAAAAAGTAGTAGATGTTAATACATAAATTACCACTTCTATGTTATCTTAGTTATATACACAATTCTTGGAGGTTACGAGTAATGAAATCTACTTTAAACGATACTACAAATGACAAACTACCATATTCAAGGACCAATCCATTTCAAGCGAAGGTTCTCAAAAATATTAATTTAAATGGAACAGACTCAAACAAGGAAACAAGGCATATTGAATTATCATTGAAAGGGTCAGAACTTACTTATGTACCAGGTGCTGCACTTGGCGTGATTCCTTCAAATGATCCAGAGTTAGTTGCTGCTCTTATAAATGAAATGAAATGGGATGAAGAAGCAAATGTAACAGTTGGTAAGCAAGGTGAAACACTATCTCTAAAAGAAGCGCTTACATCCTACTGTGAAATTACACTGTTGACGAAGAAGATCTTACAACAGGCAACTGCATTTACCGAAAACGAAGAGCTGAAAAACCTTGTGTTGGTTGAAAATGCAACTCAATTAAAGGAATATTGCTATGGACGAGATTTACTTGATATGTTACGTGATTTTGGTCCATGGAGTGCATCTGCTCAAGAGATCGTTTCATTATTAAGAAAAATGACTCCAAGACTATATTCAATCGCAAGCAGTATTGCTGCAAATCCAGATGAAGTTCATCTAACAATCGGTGCTGTACGCTACACTGCACACGGACGCGAGCGTAAAGGTGTTTGTTCTGTTTTATGTTCAGAACGTATTAAAGAAGGAGATACTCTTCCAGTCTTTGTTCAAGTAAATAAACACTTCTATTTGCCAGAGTCTGGGGACAAAGATATTATTATGGTTGGACCTGGGACGGGTATTGCACCATTCCGTTCGTTTATCCAGGAAAGAGCAGTTAATAAAGTCTCTGGCCGTTCATGGTTATTTTTTGGAGACCAGCATGAAGCGTCAGATTACCTTTATAAAGGCGAGTTAGAAAAATATCAACAAGATGGAGTATTAACAAAAATTGATACTGCATTCTCCCGTGATACAGATCAAAAAGTTTATGTGCAGCATAAAATGCTTGAAAATAGCAAAGAATTATATGAGTGGATTGAAAAAGGAGCTTATTTCTATGTTTGTGGAGATAAGGAATATATGGCGAAAGACGTCAACGAAGCGCTAATTACTATTCTTGAAAAAGAAGGTGCGATGGAACGCGAAGCAGCTGAAGCACATCTTAAAGATATGCAGAAGCAAGGGCGTTATCAACGTGATGTGTATTAAGATTAAAAGGTAATAATTAGATAGGTATTTTGTAAAAAGAAGTAACCCTTCGTTCCAGTTGGTATAAAGGGTTACTTCTTTTATTGTTTTTAAGGTCAATTTTTTGCTCTGATGCCTTATATAGAATCACTTCTTTTAATCATTGTTAATCCAATGTTTAGCCTACTGTTCTATTCAAATACTTGGCGTAGCTCAATCTGTCCTTCTCCAAGACCATGTGGGTCTGGCGCGCGCATCGCCCACTCGATGGCTTCCTCTCGAGATTTCACATCTATGAACCAGTATCCTGCTATCAACTCATTGACTTCAGCGAAAGGCCCCTCTGTAATGGCTGGCGGTTCTCCGGGAACAGGGTAAGTAATACGAATACCATTGGAACTTGGATGGAGTCCACCGACTGACACCAGAACTCCAGCTTTCCTCAATTCTTCATTATATTTCTTCATCTCAGCAAACATCTGATCCATCTGCTCTTTTGGCATTGTCCCTGCTTCAGAATCCTTTGATGCTTTTACAACCATCATAAATTTCATTAGTAACTCCTCCTCGGGGTTATGTCTTTCTAATGTTAAACCCTTATCATTGGTAACATTCATACTGCCTACAGCTATCATTATTATATCTTGGTTCAAGCTTTTATTGAAGGAGGTATGATTCTATTTCAAATTCATATAACCATCAAAATTTATCGGCTATTTTTTATAGTATATTTTTCTTCAATTTTGTTTGTATTTTTTTCTTTTAAATATCTCTCGTATGCTACCTTTACTTTATCCTTTTTCAAAGCATTGGACTCTGATTGTGATGCTGCTATATTATCTCTTATTTCTCTAAGTAAAAATAACCCCTTTAAGAGACAACCTAAAATGATACCAAAACAAATCCCTCCGCCTAAAACTGGATTTGCTAATGTAAACAAAGTTAAGAAAAAGCCGCCAATTGTGCAGATAACAATTAAACCAAATAAATTCATGTATACACTCCTATAAAATGATTTCATTTTAACTAATACATTTCGTTCTTCACCTCAAAATCACCTTTATCCTCTGAGACTAAACTGGAATTTTTCTGTGAAAAAAAAGCTGCATATAAGCAGCTCGTGTTGTTCAAATAAAGCATGCTTCATTTGAACAAATCAACAAGGATTTTACCGCAACTTACCTTGTTGTTTGATTACTGTATAATCATAGGTTTTCTACATATCTTTGTGTAATCTTCATTCTCGGCTATTTTTCTTACTTTTACATCTTTAATAATCCATTCTGTTCGAGAGTTGTTTTCAACCTTTAAAGTAAACAGGTGGTATGGAGGCATTATTGCTCTTTCATATGTGACAAATTGATAGGTTATTTTATAACTGTATGCCTGTTCAGGCTTAGACTTAACCTCTACAAATTTACAAAAATGAGATAGGTACATCTCTCCAAAATAAACTTTAATTGCTTTTGATTCCAGTGGGGATAAGAATGTATAAATTATATCTTCAAGCATCTTATCATAACGTGAATTAACAGTTTCAGCTTGAACAGGAGATATAGTAATAAAAGTAATCAGACAGCTAATAAAAATGATTTTTCTCAAATTTAATACCTACTTCTACTATTTGGTAGGTATTTTCTCCAAATGAAGAACTTGCATTCTTATTAAACTATCCTACAAATAATTGAATAAGAAAATCAACAATCCACATTTACTCAGCTAAAAAAATAAAATAAGATGGAGCGATTCCATCCAAAATAAAAATTAAATGTCTTTTCACATTTTCAATCAACTATAGACATTTTTAAGATGCATATCTTAATTAATAAAAGAATAAAAGTAAAACTGTAGAAATAAATAAATGTACGATTTAGGTAGAACAATATTTATTTTGTATAAGAAGAGAACGGTTTTAGATTATAAAGGGGGGGAGAAAAGGTGAGTTATATCGATTCATTACTAAATCGACAAGTATTTGTACTTTTATCTGGAGACATAGCTTTTGAAGGTATTCTAACAGATGCAGGACAAGACATACTTGTATTATATAATGGTCAAAAATATTATTATATCCCTTGGATTCATGTTCATCGAGTACATTTATGCCAGCATATTAAAGATAAGATAGATACTCCTAACGAGCCTTCAATTGCAAATGAAATTGAATCAATTTCCTACAGAAAAGTTTTAACAAATGCAAGAGGGATCTTCTCGGAAATATATGTTACGGGAAATTTGACGTTTCATGGCTATATAACAAGTGTTTTAAGTGACTATATCGTTTTTTATTCACCCGTTTTTAAAATGATGTATATCTCATTATCTCATCTAAAGTGGCTTTCTCCTTACCATCAAAATGTAACACCTTATTCAATTGATAATGCAAACTTTCCAATTAATCCATCGAATATCTCCCCTGTGCGCTCGTTTGAATCACAATTAAAAAAAGAAGAAGGAAAACTGGTTATTTTTGATGGTGGAAATGATCCGATGAAAATTGGTTTACTGAAAACGATTGAAAGTAGTGTAATTGAATTATCAGTCGCAAGTGGGGAAGTAGTTTATTTAAGACTTAATCATATTAAGTCTGTTCATTTGCCTTAAATGAATTTATGTTTTTTATGAAACATTAAACGATTGGGAAGCTCTTATTCTAGAGCTTCCCTTTTTATCGGTTTCTTATATCGAAAAATATTTTAAGATAATTAATCTGAATGAAAGATAATTTCTAGTCTATATAATTTGAAAAAATATAAATTGGAGTAGTTCATTTCAAATATAAGTTGAATACCCACTTAGCGTGTTATTTATTGTGATTTTTCTATAGGGGTTATTGGGCAAATGTTACCATAGTTATTTATCTTTAGGGGGCATTTGCATTATATAGGTAAAACAACCATCTTCTATAAAATAATGAAATCATCTAAATCATCATTATTATATTTGAATAATAATATAACAAATGGACAAGTTTCATTGGAAAATATTTTATAAGAAGGTGAGTTTTATGAATTTCGAAATTCTAATGAGTGCTTCAGTATTTCTATTAACGATGGCGGTCATTTTTTGGAGACCAAAAGGTATAAATGAAGCATGGCCTGCTGCATTTGGTGCAGTAATCATTTTAGTGACCGGGATCGTAACAAAAAGTAATTTAATCGATATTGTACACAAAATAGGTGAGGCTTCTATTACAATTATCGCAACGATTGTCATGGCGATTATTTTAGAAAGTTTTGGATTTTTCCATTGGTCTGCTGCTAGACTTGCAAGTTTAGCAAAAGGGTCAGGGCGTAGATTATACTGGTATATCCAGCTTTTATGCTTTTTAATGACATTACTCTTTAATAATGATGGCAGTATTTTAATTACAACTCCGATTTTAATTCTCCTACTAAAAAATTTACGTTTAAAACCACATCAAAAAATTCCATATCTTCTTAGCGGAGCATTGATTGCCACAGCTTCAAGTGCACCGATCGGTGTAAGTAATATCGTAAACTTAATCGCATTAAAAATTGTTCATATGACACTTTATATGCACACAGCTATGATGTTTGTCCCTGCAAGTACAGGATTGCTATTTATGTCATGGCTAATGTACATGGTATTAAGAAACAAATTACCAAAACAATTGCCGGTGTCTACGGATGACATAGAAGAGTCATTTTTTATGAAAAATTTTCATCCTTTAAAAGGGAAAATGTCAGTAGAAACAAAACAAAAAAGAACAAAATTTATGTTAAAGGTATTGGGATTTGTATTCCTAATGCGCTGCTTATTATTTGTCGCTTCATTCCTAGGAATACCGATTCAATATGTTGCAGTTTTAGGTTCACTCGTCTTATTAACTTGGAGATGGTATCACTTACGGACAAGCCCTGTTGATATCTTAAAAAAGACACCTTGGCATATTTTAGTCTTTGCATTTTCGATGTATGTGATTATTTATGGTCTCCATAATGCTGGTTTAACGGCAGCTTTAGTAAAATTCTGTGAGCCAATCGTAAATCAAGGCTTATTTCAAGCAAGCTTTATCATGGGAGGATTAGTTTCAATCCTATCAAATCTGTTTAATAATCATCCAGCTTTAATGGTTGGAACCATTACACTAACGGAAATGGGGCTTGATCCAATTACATTAAAGACAATATATCTAGCTAATATTATCGGTAGTGACATTGGATCGTTATTACTTCCAGTAGGTACTTTAGCATCCCTAATTTGGATGCACATATTAAAACAAAATAAGATTAAGGTGAAATGGAAGGATTATCTAAATGTATCATTAATTGTCATTCCATTAACAACAATCGTAACGCTGTTTCTACTATATTATTGGGTACAATTAGTTTTCGCCTAATAAACAAATTACAATCTACTAGAAAGAGGAGATGCAAATGAGTGATGTACAATCATTAGTTGGAGAAAAAATTTATGTACAATTATCAGGTGGTAATTATTTTGAAGGAATACTAACAGATTATGGTAGAGATGTCCTAGTATTGTACAACGGACAAAAATACTATTATATTCCATGGCTTCACGTTCACAGGGTTAGTCTAAGTAGCAACTATAAAGACAAAATAGATCAACCTACTGGACCTTCAATAGCAGAAGATATTGGAACAATCTCTTATCGTAAAATATTATCAAATGCAAAAGGAATCTTTGCAGAGATATATGTTACAGGTAATATCACATTTCATGGAAATATTATAAACGTATTAAGTGACTATATCGTGTTTTATTCACCAGTATTTAAAATGTTGTATATCCCTTTATCACATTTAAAATGGTTAACACCATACAATCATAATGCCAACCCCTATAACTCTGAAATCAATCTATTACCTGAAAATGCAAATAAGTCATTTTCACGCCTGTTTGATACACAATTAAAGAAAGAAGAAGGAAAATTTGTCGTATTTGATGGGGGAATTGACCCAATGAAAATTGGAGTACTCAAGAGGGTGGAAGATGGTGTCATTGAATTAAAAGTTGCAAGTGGGGAAGTCACTTTATTGAGGCTGAATCATATTAAATCGTATCACTTACCGTAGCTAATTATGTTTTTAATAGATTTTTTGTGCTCAAGTTCATCCTTGGTATCGTGAGGAAACTATGTCAGTATATTTAATAAATCTACCCTTGACGTTTTATGCGTAAGGGTTTTTCTATTATAGGTCATCATTCTATGAATGAAGGCTGGGCAAGTTTTTGGCATATAAGAATTATGCGTTAACTAAATCTTGATTCAAATGAAGCAATCGAATACGCGAAATTAAACGCAGGAGTACTTCAACCCTCTAAAACAAGTATTAATCCATACTACTTATGACTAAGAATGTTTGAGGATATTGAAGAGCGATATAATAATCCAACATATGAAATGAAATGTGTGAGTTAGAATCCGATAGTAACTTCATAAGAAACTATTTTAATTGAGAGATAGTAGATTTTATTCCAATGACAAGGCAAGGAGTATAAGGTCATTAACGGTTTATTTATAATTTTATTAATTATTTTCAGAATTTTTCCGCACTATCAAAATATAAATTAAAAGTATCTTAAATTCGTCTAATAAATTGATACCTTCTCTATTCTTTAGATGGATTAAAAAAGGAGGAATGTTTATGTTTTGTAAAGTATGTGGTAATTCATTAGTAGAAAATGACCGTTTTTGTGGAAATTGCGGAACAAAGGTTATTTCTTTGAAAAAGGAAGAGGTAAACTCAATTATTCAAGAGCAGATTAATGAGGATATTTCCTTAGGTGAATCGGTTTCAAAAGTAATTACATCCAGGGCTGAACGATCGAAACAAGAATCTGCTACAATCGTACATAACGGGCTATTATCACAAGCAGTAAGTGAACCAAGTGTAAATAGCCAAGTTATGAATCATATGAATTCAGAGCAACTTAATCAATTTAAATCATCAATGTTAGACTTTTGGAGTTTCTTTAAATTAGCTATTAAAAACCCTTATGGTGTTGCACAGGGAGTTACTGAAAAATATTTTTTAAAAGGGATTATTATTTTAATTTTATTTTCGCTTTTAATTCCAGTAACTTTCTATAATGTACTAAAAATTGGTATTAAATCAACAGAGAGTGTTCTAGGAGATTACACTAACTTCAGTAGCCAATTAAGCTTTAGTGCCTTGGTTATTAGCCCATTTGTTTTGATATTAATTGTTCATTTGGTAACTGTCATAACATCTTACATTTTTTTAAAAGGTAAAAAATCAAATCTTCAATTAAAAGAAGTTATTGCGAGATATGGAACTTTATATTCTGTTAGTTTAGCCATGTATAAAAATGGGGTGAGAAGTTGAAATAAACATACTAAAGATTATTAATTCGTATTTAACCCTATAAAGATCTAACGATATAATGTAAAGAAATGGACCTATCAATAAAAAAACGTGTAAGGAATCCAAGGATATCCATACACGTTTAGAAAAAAAAAGAAGTTCGGTTTAATAGATTTTAAAATATGTTATTTACCTACCTGTACATTTGACCCATCATCATTAACATCGGAACTATATTGATCTATGCCATCTGCAATCTTCATCATCAAATTTGTTAAATATTGTGGATCTGATAGTTTTTGATCTTCTTCGGGATTTGTCATAAATCCAAGTTCAATTAAAGTAACAGGAACCTTTGACCAATTAAATCCTGAGAGATCGTCACGATAGGAAATTCCTTTTACTATTGTAGATTGCTCTTTTTTTACTTCTTCAACAATGTTCTGTGAGATTAGTAAACTATCCTTATAAAGTGATGGAATATATGGATTTTCTTTAGACGGAGTTAAAACAGAAAATCCTTTTGTTGAATGATCATTCGACCCGTCGGCATGGATTCTTATAAATAAATCAGCATTGTTTTTGTTTGCTATTTCTGCTCTTTCTTTATTGCTTAAGTTTACATTATTTGTTGTACGAGTGAATATGACATTGTAACCCCTTTTTTTAAGGATTTCACCTAATTTAAGTGATGCCTCTAAGCTTAAAACATACTCGGGCTTCTTTGTCACTATTCCAGTTGTACCACCAGCCACCTTTATCTTCATTTCACTTGAGCCCGGACCTAATGGTTCAAGCGCTGTATTTGCTTTGCTTTGGTGACCTGGATCAATACAGATTACAAGTGGTTTTGTGGATTTCTTTTTTTCATATGTTTGAATGACTTTATTAGGTTTTTCTTTAACGGTTTCTATTTTAGGCTGCTGACTTAGTGATGTTTTGTGTGGTTTAATACCAGAATGATCTTTTGGATAAAATAAATAACTTAAAATACAGATTGTAAAGATTATAAAAAAAATAATGCTCTTTTTATTAACTACCAACTTCAATTAAGGAACTCCTCCCTAGCTTTGATTAGGTTTACATTATAAGTTTCAATCTCACTTAAAGTACCATTATAATTCACATTTGGACTATACCATGATTGAGCTAAAAAATAGTTGCGCATTTTAACCGTTTTAAAAATGTATCCATGACGTGCATAAATTTCGTTTCTTGCTTTGCTTAACTCATCTTTCGTCAAATAATCTATATCATCTTGAGTTAGTTTTCTTATATTACTCATTGGCAATATAAAATGATTTGCAGTAGACACGTCACCATATACCATTGTATGGATTACGATAGCTAAGTCATCTTTCGAATTTCCTTCCAATACAGGTATTGAAACACCGCAAGAACCTGAATAATACGCTAAATCATCGTTAGATAACGTATGTGGATACTGTGCAACACATTGATCACCTACATAAATATACCATGATGTATTTTTAGACATTGCTATTTCATCTGCAATATTTGCTACTTTAATAGCCCAATCCCTTATTGGAGAAATATCTCCACTGTCGTATAAATTAAATATTAATTGAAGATTTTGAGGAGAAATATTATTAGCTGTTAAATTAATGACACCATCACTTTGTGTTATGTCCCAACTTCCGACAGATAGACTTCTACTACCATCGTAAATTTTTAATTGTTCTAATTGAGCTTTATAAAAAGGGATCGTTTGAGTATTAGGTGGATTATTTGCAGAGTCACTAACTTCATCTTGCTCATTATCATTATTTTCTACCTGATTCGATACATGTTGTGAGTGCTGATTTTTATTTGTAAGTTTTGGATAAATTAAATAAATTGCGACAGTCAATATAATTAATACGGCAATTGAAATCAATATATCTTTCATTCTATTATACTTATTTTTATAATTACTTTCCTGCAAATTTCGATTTTCCGAACGAGTTTCGACCTGATTAGTCACTTCTGGATTACTAGATTTTTCTCCACAATTTGTACAAAATTTTGCGTTTTGCTCTAAGTTTCCACCGCATTTAGTACAGTAAGCCAAATTGTCTCACTCCCTTTTTAATAGCTAAAATTATTCTAATGTTGACTTTAAGAAAAAATGCATTTTTTTTGTAGGAAAGAATGGGATAGGGTGGGGTGTAGGAAAGTCCGTTGGATTGTCTATATTTATTAAAAAAACGACTAAGAGGAATCTCTTTAGTCGCTTTGTAATTATTTGCTTAGTTTCAATAAATGTTTAGTGATAATAAATGAAATTACCACGATAATAAATATATGATTAATCTCTATTTCAAAGCACAAAAATTTAATTTACTTCGTAATAATTCATACAAAAAAATTATAAAAACATCCTAAAAAACGCTGAATTCCCCTAATTATAAAATTCAACTTAAATGCCAACACAAGTATACTCTAGAAATAATCCAACCTAATAATATACCAATAACGTTTAAGACTACATCATCGATATCCATCACCTTATTTGGATATCCTGTTATATAATTGATTCCAAGCTGAATTATTTCAATTGACACAGACAGAAAAAGCCCAATTAAAAAAATTCTATGAAACCGCAGAATTTTTCTTTTTAGTACTACATAGAGAACTGGTATTGGACACAATAAAAGAATGTTACCTATTACTTGTATCCATAGATCATGTTCAATCGAATTGAGAATTGTCTTAAAAGGTGAAAATTGATAAAAGAGTTTACTAGTTAATTCGGGATTTTTTGTATAAAAATACGTAATTGGAAAGAAAACAACTTTTACTAAAGATAAGAAGTAAAAAAAACATATTGTAAATTGATAGAAACTTTGCCTTGAAAATGTTTTACTAATCCAGTTTATCTTCACAAAATATGCAATTAATCCTAACAAAAATACAAATAAAAATTCAACAGGATCTAATGTTACAGAAAAGCCGATCATGTTAGTATTTCCAAGATATTTTCATTTTTAACCTATACATTTCATTTTATCCCCTTAAATTTAGTAATGACAAAGTCCTTCAATAATTAAATCGGATAAATATAAAAGAAAATTAATATCATATGTGAACAAATATTGAAAATAGAAATAAAGGTAAATAGTAGAACGAAAGCGAAACAATTAAAAATACTACCTGAAAGGCTGGTCAAAAATGCTTAATTTCGTTTTTCCTGGTTTAGTCTTAATTATTTTAATTGCATTATTTGTACTATTAAATAGAATCGTTAAGAAATCTAAATGATCATAGATTGAGAGGGAAAAGAATCTACAATTTGATTCTTTTTTTATTTGGCTAACTCAGCTTTTTAATAACTTCTTCAACAATTTTATTCGTTATTCCGTTAAAGGGAAGACAGCGAATAAAGTGATCATTTAATTTCCACATATTCCATTGGTCATCTAAGATTACAAACTTTTCAACGTCTTTTGTCCTTAACCATTTTGATATTTCCAATTCTCTTATTTCAGGTTTCATTTTCAGATCAATTATAGGTGTAATATCAATTATTAAACCGGGGTTTATATCATAATCCTGAAAATTTCTAATAAGTTCTCTCCAAAGGTAACCATTTTTACTTTGATGGATTCGCCAAGTCGAGGTGATTACAATTGCAGCTTGCGTCTTTTCGGTAATCTTTTTCAAATTTTCCATTGCCTCTTGGTCAAACTTTATACAATCAATTTGGCTTAAATTATTTATTCTAATTTGCCGATCAGTATTTAAAACTCCGTCGATATCTAAAAAAATAATCTTCATATAGTTCACCTTCCTAACTCAAAATATATAAATATTTGATAATTAATTCCTATCAAGAGCTAGTTTTTTTAAAATAAATAGGTCATTTAACATAACAGTAAATAAAAACGAAATTTAAATGGACCACATTGACAAAAGTTACAAAATATTCATACAAATTTATATCATATTTACAGTATCTATACAGTTCCTAAATACTCTTCCTTTATATTGAAAGTAAGAAAATATTCAGGTAGGGAGTGTTTTTCATGGGGAACAAGAAAACGATTATTAGTGCTGCTTTAACAATTGCAACTGCAACAACATTGGGATTTAATCATTTCGTAGATGCAAAAGAATCCGATAATAGTCACAAACAAGGAAAGGCTAAAAATGTGATTGTTTTTGTTGGAGACGGAATGGGGGCTGCACACCGTGAGGCGATCCGACTGGCTACTGTTGGACAAACTGGTAAACTAGCAATGGATGATATGCCTTATGCTGGATTAGTACATACTAGCTCTACTACTGCTATAACAGATTCGGCTGCTGCGGCTACTGCTATGGCGTCAGGGGTCAAAACGTATAATGGGGCAATTGGTGTTGATGCAAACAAGAATTCGGTAAAAACAGTCTTGGAAATGGCAAAAGAAGCTGGAAAATCAACTGGTTTAGTTACAACTAGCCAGATTACGGATGCAACTCCAGCAGCATTTGGTGCCCATGTGACAGATCGTTCTAAACAAAGTGACATTGCTAAGCAGTATCTTGAAAACAGCAAAGTCGATGTTCTACTAGGTGGAGGAGAGGACTTTTGGTATCCTGCAGGAAATGCTGGAAGCTACGAAGACCACCCAGTAAAGGACCCTTCTGAACAAAGTAAAGGTACACAAGGAAATCTTGTAGATGAAGCGAAAAAGCTTGGCTACAATTACGTAACGAATGCTAATGAGCTACAAAAAGCGAAAAATGGTAAGTTGTTAGGTCTTTTTGCAAATGAAGAAATGTTCGAACAAAGAGAAGAGGGAAAAGGTGATCTTTATGATCCGGTAGTATCTCTTCCTGACATGACTAAAAAAGCAATCGATACTTTATCAGATAATAAAAAAGGTTTCTTCTTAATGGTAGAAGAAGAGGGCACAGACGAAATGTCTCATGAGAACAATGCTGAAAAAATGATCAAGGCTGGTCAAGAACTAGATAAATCAGTATCTGTAGCTAAGGAATATGCCAAGAACCACCCTGACACTCTTGTTCTAGTAGTAGCAGACCATGAATGTGGTGGCTTATCAATTGAAGATGTGGACAGCAAAGATGAGTCAGGCGATGGAATTTCTAAAGAAGACGGACCATTTAATGTGGCAAACAGTAGCAATCAATTCATGATTGACTGGACAACAAGTGGACACGGTGGCGTATCTGTTCCATTAACAGCAATTGGTGCTGGAGCAGAGCTATTATCAGGAACATATGAAAACACTTATATCTATGAGGCTATTAAACAAGCAATGGGTTTAAAAGAATAATTTTGTTGAAAAACATTCCATTTATCAAATGGGATGTTTTTTTATTGTGCGCCCGAAAAACTTAACAACAAAAAGAAAATCATCATTATTTATTAAATGAAAGAAATAAATCAAAGAAGGGTAATTACATATACAAAGAGAATTAATGTTTTAAGGTAAACTACAGAAGAAATAACTAGATTATGTTAAATCTTTAATTTCACTGAAATAAGAAAATAATTAATTAAAGGTAGTGTTATATTGAGAAAATGGGTTATAGTACTTTTTTTAATCTGTTTTGGTTTAATTGCTTGTATACAGATTAATAAAAAAAATCTGAATACGTTTAAATTATTTAATTTCAATTCGCAAACAGAATCGGGAATTCCAAAAATTGATCACATTGTAATAGTAATTGAGGAGAATCATGCGAAACAGCAGATTATGGGGAATCATTCTGCACCTTATATTAATTCACTAATGAACCAAGGGGCCAACTTAATTAACTATCATGCAATTGAACATCCTAGCCAACCAAATTATTTGGACCTGTTCTCTGGATCAAATCAAGGTGTCACAGACGATGCTTTACCAAAAACAAAATTCTCAACAGATAATTTAGCAAGTGAGCTTATTGAAAAAAAATTAACATTTGCCGGTTATTCAGAAGATTTGCCTTCAATTGGTTTTAATGGAGAATACTACAAAAATTATGCACGTAGGCACAATCCTTGGGCTAATTTTACAAATGTCCCTAAAAAAGCAAATCAGCCATTAGAAAATTTCCCAACAAATTTTAGTAAACTTCCAACTGTTTCGTTTATAATCCCAAATCTCCAAAATGACATGCACGATGGAACAATTAAACAAGGAGATCAGTGGTTAAAAAAACAAATTGGTGCTTATGTCAAATGGGCAAAAACGAATAATAGTTTGTTAATTGTAACATGGGATGAAGATGACCTTTCACATAATAACAAAATTCCCACCTTTTTTGTCGGACCCATGGTAAAAAAAGGACAATTTAACGAAAATTTAAACCATTTTGATCTTTTACATACAATAAAGGATATTTACGGATTAAAACATGCAGGGACAAATAAATCTGTTAAAACTATTAAAAATATATGGAAATAATTGGTCGATTATTGAAGTAGACAACAAAGTTGAGTCTAGCGATGTGATTTCATAGAAGACAGTCTATTTAATATGTAAAACAGTGGCAATCAATTTAGGATTGACTGGACAACAAGTGGTGAATTTAAGAAACATTCCATTTTTAATTATGGAATGTTTCATGCTGTTGAAAAACAACATTGTCAATTAAATTACCAAATTTTCGTAAAAGGAGTAGAGTGCTGTTGATTTCCATTACATGATGCTCGCTTTCCATGGGACGAGATTCTTTGGCCTCCTCGGCAAGCCTGCGGGGTCTCAGCTTTCCCGCTTATCCCATAGGAGTCGAGC